>NZ_JAGHQV010000001.1:0-293870 GCF_017744175.1 Thalassotalea sp. G20_0
TTTATCAAGTACGTGGCACTAAGTTGCCTGACTTGTTTCTGAATGGCTGTACACATAATCCACCCAACGACACTGGTTTTATAAGAGATTATTTTAGTCGATAAATTGCGCGGGCTCTGTTTTTATTACACCTCTGAGACTGTTGCGGCTGTAGGGCTTAGTGATTCATCGGGAATTGCTGGCACTCTTGCCCTTTATAAAAACACGCTCTTTCGAGCAACCAACCACCACGTTCGTTATCCCTGCCCACCGAATCTGGTGAGATCGTCTCGCTATTCAACGGCAGCTCATTCAGGTAACATTGCGCTTTGAGGCGCACCAGCGCCAGTGTTGCTTTAGCAGCTGATTCATGACGTAAGGTTAGTGATAATCAGGAAAGGAATTGATGTGGGCTTTATGTAGTCCAAAGCAATCTTACCAAAACTGAAATAACGACAAAAAAGCCTTCTAGGCTACAGACTACTCTACCATAAGTTTTGTTTTGCACCCATACGACAATGGAATTTTGAATGTTTAACCGGGACAATATCTATGGAATGAATTATGCAGCCACTTTCTTCAACTCATGCAGCCCTGTCAGATGTAACCGCCAATCCCGGCCTTGACGAACCGGCAAAAAACAACCCCACCGGCACATTAGGAACGTTTGCAGTTGCTGTCCAGTCAGGTGTTACCGCTTTAATAAGCTCTCTTTCTCCCAATTATGTTCCTGAACATCAACGACAAACCATTCAGCCAACTACCCTGGCTGCTAATACGATGTCTGCTGAAAATAAAAACGACAAAACAAATTTAGTGTCGAATGTCTTACAAGGGGTTGGGCTGGCCAGCAAGGCAATTTCCTGCTGGGTACCACATGCCAGTGCAGTGAGTGATGCGGTAGGAACACTCTGCTCTTCCTTTTCCCTGGCTCATAGCCTGGACAATATGGGCAAGTCGGGTAAAGAATCGGGTAAAGAGCCGGGTAAAGAGTCAACCAACGGTTCGGAAAATGAGTCAGAAAACCATTCACAAAATATCACCAATAAAAACCGGGAAGCTGAAAAGCCGGGTAAGCCAGTAACCGCTTCCGGCACAACAGCAAGTGTGTCCAGCTGTGTGTCCGGTCCGGCCATAGCAACAGTCGCCCTGATGGCGATGGATCGGCTGGCGGGTGCTTCGGCCCAGCCCGCAGAAGGAAAACCAGGGTCCCGGAACAACCCAATACCCGTGGATGATAGTAAAGCACTGGGCAAAATCGGAAGTAACGACAACTATCCCATGGACGCCCACTATCAACAGAGAAAAAGCTTCAGCCATAACACCGGCGTTCCGGTTGGCAGTGAAACCAAGCCATTTAAGGGCCATTTCGACGGTGGGTGCCATACCATAAGCGATCTGAAGGACTGCTTGTTTGGTGAACTCGGGTCCGGTGGCAACGTTACGAATCTGCGTATTGCCAATACCACCATTAATGATCTACCCAAAAAGCAGCACTCTGCTGTATTGGCCTGTAAAATGTCCAATAATTCTAATATCACTGATGTCCGGGTTGAGCATGCCAATGTTTCAACCAGCCACCAGGGAGCAAAACTACGGAAGCCAGCCAGCATCGGGGTGATCACTGGGAAACAGGAAAAAGGGAGCGTTCTGAGAGACATTGAGATTGTTGACTGTTCAGTCACTTCTTCAGGGCAGAACACCTTTACCGGAGCCGGGGGAGGATGGGTTGAAGGTGTCATCGAGCGCATGATCGTTAGAGACAGTCAGGTTTCCAGCAAAGGGCTCTCTTCTCACGCCGCTATAGGTGGTGGGTTGGTCACTGGCCAGATAAAACAACTCACCGTAGTCAACTGTACTGTCACAACGAAGGGAAAAGGCACGGGTGCTGCGATTGGTGGTGGGCGGGTTGGCAGGTGGTGTCCGTCTGCTGCTGGCAAGGTCAGCGAGCTTGTTGCCCTGAATAGCCATGTCAACACAGAGACAGAGAATGAACCCAGCTTTGCTGCTATTGGCGCTGGGTCTCTCCCTCATAAGCAAAGTAAAACCAACGGCATAACGGCTATCGATTGTTCTGTTTCAGCAAGTCACAATCGTTCCTGGGTTGCTATTGGTGCAGGTGAGAACGAGGGGCAAGTTAATGATACCACCGCAGTGAACAGCTCAGTCACCGGCCATCATGCAGATATTGGTCAGGCTGGGGGTTCAGGCAAAGAGGTGCGTACCGCATACCTGAACAGTTGGGTTAACGGTAAACCGAAAAACTTCGGCAATGTTACTTTACCCGGGTTGTGTCGTACGGCTGATCCACGTTTTGTGACCAGTGATTGCCAGCTGAACCCTGATTCATTCACCGAAGATCACTGGAACTGTTCAAGCTCCCCCGCTCCTCCGGGCTCGGTTTCTCAGCCAATAGGGGCACCCGTCAATGAAACCACCGTGATGGCTGATACAACCTCACAACAACCGGCAATGGCCAACACAACCAGCCCGAAGTCCAGCCCAACTCTGACAACCCCGGCCCCGCTCAGCGAGCTGGTAATGTCCGATACAACCATTACAGGCCACACCATCACAACGCCGTTAACGTCCATCAATCCCACGATCACTACCACAGCACCATTGGCAATGGCTGCAATGACAACCACAGCACCAGTGACAGAAACCGTGGTGACGTTACCGGAAGCATCAATGACATCTGCTGGCATGCCCTCAACACTGACACTACCCACAACGCCCGCACCATTGGTTGGAACCCTGAGCACGGGGGTGGCTCTGGGTGTCAGCCTGGGTATAGCTATGACGATCCTTGCAGGCATTGGTCTATGCGCTTTGTACCAATACCATCGTCGGAACCAGGCACAAATACCCGAAACACCTTTGGAACCCTTAATAAACCAAACTGATTGTACCCATTTATAATTGGTCTGAAATAGCTCCTCTTTAACCTCACAAAACCGGATTTTTATCCTCAATTTTCTGCTGTCCTCGCTACGAGATGCCCGGTCTCAGCCGGTGGCAGGAGCAAGATATATCAGCGGTGGCAGTTGCCAATAAGAATGCTCGCATTGCCTGGGCTGTGTTAACCAGTTATTTCAGGACAGTTCCTTACTGCACAGACAATGACAGTTTGAGCCTATGTCCGCGGAATTAACGGCATCCGTTCATTATCAGTGTGTGCAGGAATATTACCCGGTATGCGGCTTCGCTGGGAATTATTGGGTCTATCCATGGTAAGGCTGACGTCTCTCCTGCCTCTGGCCACCAGAGGCTCATAATGGTTGCCCGCAGCCCTGGACGATGCTCTGTGGCAATAATAGCGGTAGAGACACACAATGCCGACCAGTACAAAGAGCACTCCGCCGAAGGCGATACCGGCTATAGCGACGTTACTCAGGCCCGACGTCGACGGGCTTCTGTTGCTGGAGGCAGACGGAATTATTGTTGGGGTAACAGGGCATAACCGGCGGGTATTACTTCTGATCAATCCCACAATATCATCATTAAACTGGCAATCCGTTGTCAGCAGTCGATGGTTAAAAAAACGGTGTCAGGTCTTGATGGCGACAGGCTAAGCCTGAAAATGTGGGAGGTTTTATGAACTGAAATCATTCGTTGAAATCCAGTGGGTTCGACTCCCACCCGGTAAAGATTAACCATCAGCCGGAAGCGGGTTTTGCTGATGACTTTGTCATGGTATTTCAAAACTTTGATGACTGTTGTCGAGTAGAGCGTGTACTGCCTAAACGCCTTGGTGGCTATGGCTTAACGTTGCATCCGGAAAAGACGCAGAGAATTGACTTTCGGGTTCAATATCGAAAGGAAAGCAAGCGTCGTGGACTTCCGATCAATTTTGATTTCCTTGGGTTCACACACTTCTGGGGTATAACCCGGAAAGGTGGTTTTGCAATATTCCGGAAAACCGTCAAGGGGCGATTAGCCAAAACGCTGAAATCATTCAACGACTTTTGTCGTAAAGATAGGCATAAGCCATTGAGTGAACAGTACGCCATGCTGAACCGGAAATTACGGGGACACTTTGCGTACTTCGACATTACTGGAAACATAAAAGCCCTGAAGGCAGTGCATGATAAAGTACAGAAAATCTGGCATAAATCGTCCTCATCTACTCGGATTCTTGAATGTGTTCAAAAAGAAAAACCCCAGCTTCTGGTTTCTAAAGTGCTTTCATTGCCCCGTTAATGGTGAGCTTTAAGCCTGAGAATATTCTCAGGAGTCCATTTTGCTCATTGTTATCTGCATCTGCGTTAGCTGCTTTTTTTTTGCGGCAAATTGAGCAAGCATTTCAATGTCTTTACTCGGCAGATAACCCAATGCAATGGCTGAGGAGACGGTAAATAACAGCCTCCTTCTGATACTCAACAATCCTGTTTCTCCAGGATTACGCCGGCCCTGAGATGAGCGCTAATATAGCGGGTGAAAGATGAAGGTAGTTGGATACCCAGTTGTACACAGCTAGAATTCAAGCGAGCCGAAACCAAAGAAAGTACCTGAATTTTTAAATCTTCCTGAAAATCGGGGTCCCGCAGGTCTTCTCTGAATTCCAACTCCTGTTCAGGTGACATGGACCGTAAAGCTCGAATTCGACCTATCAGTAAGTCCAGATCCCTGAATTCATTCAAATCCTCAATTAACCTGTTTTTAAATTTCTCCTTGTTTTCGGGTGTATTAGCCCTGTGACTAATAGCAACTTCATCCCATAATATGTCTACCAGTCGATCAATCCCGGTTTGATCTAAGGCTTCAGGCCCAAATGGGTTGGCCAGGTGACTCAGCAGACCAACAATGTCCGGAAACTGAGTCCGTTGCGCTGGTGTGAGCGTGACGCAATTGCCGAAGTCGATAAACCAGACATCTATTTGGTGATCGGATTTGCAACTGAGCATGATATTTCCAGTGTGACAGTCGCCATGAACAATGCCATGCTTCAGGGCAAGCTCACGCCACTTTGCCTTGATCTGAGAATGAACTACCGCTAGAGTAAACTTGCTAAAACAATCAAGAAGCGGAGGTTGGCCAAAACATGTTTGGTAGAGTTCTGCCCGCAGTTGCTCGTTTGCCGGGTTCATCAATTCATTCAACGTGTGCCCACCGTTAATATGCTCCATGATCAGCAGGTTTTCAGTGTTAACAGCTTCGCTGATCTTTGCCACCTTGAAGGTTAATGTCACTGGCTTGTCCATCAAGCGATTTTCAATTATTTCTGTTTGTGTCGTTTTTTCCAGCGTTTCTTTGAATACAGTCTGGTTCTTTTTTTCTTGCTTAAGGTTGCACTCCTGGATATAAGGATCGGTCATTTCCCGGATGGTCATTCTGATGTCTTTTGGCAAGAACATCAGCATTATTCTTATGGATTTTAATCCTGCTGCCAGGTCATTGGCTTTCCAGTGAGGAACCACTTTGGCTACCAGTGAATCTTCATCTTTTTTTACTTCAAAGCAGGAACCTATCGTTCCTGTTGCAATATGACGTTCCACTGAAAGATCTTTACTCCCGGCTTTATCCAGGATTGATCTCGGAACAGACATGGGAATTTCAGGGTTGTTATCCAAAACATTCCGAATCACACCATCAAATTTTTCTCTTTCGGACTCCGTCGAGTTCAATGCATTGCACAGTTGCTCTAATAAATCAGGATACCCAACCAACATCTGGAGTAATTTTGAATACGCCGGACCAAGTCTTGTTAAATAATTCTGCAAATGCTCGCTAGTCAACTCACGCCCAAACAGTGTGTGTTTAACCAGATAATAAGCAACCAATGATACTTTTCCCACTGCCCGGCAGAATATTGAGATTTCACGAGGTATGCTTTTAATTGAAGACCATGCCCTGGTGCCCAGGCCTGGCTTCTCTTCTTTAAGGCTGGGTGATTCCCCTTGATATTCAGTGACTTGCTTTCCCTGATAGGTTGATTCAACGCTGGCGGCATGACCCACTGAGGGTTTATCAGGAGACTGTAAACTATTGAGCCCCGGCGGGTACTGCAGATGGATGTCCATGATTATTACTTCCCTAAATTAAAATATTTAAGTAGTTAACCATTTGCTTTCGCATAAATAACTAACCGAATGGTTAGTTATTTATGCTGAAAGCAAATTTTCCCCGAGGGACTTTATCGATTCGGATCATCCCACAGGCCCCGAGATCACCAACCCGCCGGAGGATTACATCATTCTGTTAGCACCGATTTGAAATCACCTGTTTTCACCGGTTTGAGATGACCCATTAACATTTCCGAGTAGATGAGTCGGGTAGCCGGGTGACATTACTGTCACCCAGCCCCCTAAGAACAGTCAGGTTTCCAGCGAAGGGCTCTCTTCTCCAGCGGCCATAGGTGGTGGGCTGGTCACTGGCCAGATAAAACAACTCACCGTAGTCAACTGTACTGTCACAACGAAGGGAAAAGGCGGGGATGCTGCGATTGGTGGTGGGCATGTTGGCAGGTTTGCTCCGCCTGTTGCTGGCAAGGTGAGCGAGCTTGTTGCCCTGAATAGCCAGGTCAACACAGAGAATGCTATCAGCTTTGCTGCTATTGGCGGTGGGTTTCTCCCTGATAGGCAAAGTGAGACCAACGGCATAACGGCTATCGATTGTTCTGTTTCAGCAAGTCACAATCTTTCCGGGGGTGCTATTGGTGCAGGTCTGAACTTGGGGAAGCAAGTTACTGATACCACCGCAGTGAACAGCTCAGTCACCGGCCATTTTGCAAATATTAGTCAGGCTGGGGGTTCAGGCAAAGTGAAGGGTACCGCATCCCTGAACAGTCGGGTTAACGGTGAACTGAAAAACATCGGCAATGTTACTTTACCCGGGTTGTGTCGTACGGCTGATGCACGTTTTGTGACCAGTGATTGCCAGCTGAACCCTGATTCATTCACCGAAGATCACTGGAACTGTTCAAGCTCCCCCGCTCCTCCGGGTTCGGTTTCTCAGCCAATAGGGGCCCCCGTCAATAAAACCACCGTGATGGCTGATACAACCCCACAACAACCGGCAATGGCCAACACAACCAGCCCGCAGTCCAGCCCAACTCTGACAACCCCGGCCCCGCCCAGCGAAATGGTAATGTCCAATACAACCATTACAGGACACACCATCACAACGTCGTTACCGACCATCAATCCCACGATCACTACCACAGCACCATTGGCTATGGCTGCAATGACAACCACAGCACCAGTGACAGAAACCGTGGTGACGTTACCGGAAGCATCAATGACAGTTTGAGTCTATGTCCGCGGAATTAACGGCATCCGTTCATTATCAGTGTGTGCAGGAATATTACCCGGTACCCTGCGGCTTCGCTGGGAATTATCGGGTCCATCCATGGTATGGCTGACGTCTCTCCTGCCTCTGGCCACCAGAGGCTCATAATGGTTGCCCGCAGCCCTGGACGATGCTCTGTGGCAATAATAGCGGTAGAGACACACAATGCCGACCAGTACAAAGAGCACTCCGCCGAAGGCGATACCGGCTATAGCGACGTTACTCAGGCCCGACGTCGACGGGCTTCTATTGCTGGAGGCAGACGGGATTATTGATGGGGTAACAGGGCATAACCGGCGGGTATTACTTCTGATCAATCCCACAAAATCATCATTAAACTGGCAATCCGTTGTCAGCAGTCGATGGTTAAAGCCTGCACATAACTTATCCTGCTCGGAACGACAACTGTTGCCTGTATTGTTCTGCTCGCGACCATTAACATGGACATTACAGATATCGGGGTCAGGCCCACCCCTGACGGCGGCTGTTGAATCCTCACCCAGGCTATCGACCTGGCAGTTAATCGCCATGGTGCTGACAATAGTACCACCGGAATCAATATCCCCCACCCCGATACCCGCCGTTGCCTCCTTGCCAGAGGCTAACACTGTACAATTCAGCGCGGTGGTGTTGGCAATCGTTTCAGATACAGTGTTACGTCTGACCAGGCCCGCCCCGATGCCTGCGCCTCCACCAGGACCTGTGGATTTCACATGACAGTTGACGGCTGTGGTGTTGGCAACAGTGGCCAGATTAAGGAGGACCCGCCCTGCGCCGATGCCTGCCCTGCCACCTTGACCGGAGGCTACTACGGTAGAGTTCACCGCTGTGGTGTTGACAACCGCACCACCAACAGAAGCTCTGCCCACGCCGATACCTGAGTCACCATTCTCGCCGGAGGTTACCACCTGGCAGTTCACCGCTGTGGTGTCAGCCACCGTATCGAAGACATGAGCCCTACCCGCGCCAATGCCAGCCGAGCCAATGCCAGAATATCCGGACATATCTGCACCCGCGTTTTCCACCCGACAATTCACCGCCGTGGTGTTGGTGACCCTGCTGATATGATGATCAAGCCACCCTGCGCCAATGCCTGACCCGCCACTGCGAGTCGCCACTTTGCAGTTCACTGCTGTGGTGTTGGCAAGCGTACCAACCCGGAGGTATCCCACACCAATGCCAGCCTTGCCATAATCAGGTGTAACTACTTTACAGTTCACTGCTGCGGTGTTGGCAATTATGCCATGACCATTAAGTTGTCCAGCGCCAATGCCTGCGGCTCCTCCTAACGAGGCTGCCACAGTGCAGTTCACCGCTGAGGTGTTGACAACCTTGCCTCCTGTAAGCCAGCCTGCGCCAATGCCTGCCTTGCCGCTGTATCTGGAGTTGTGTGCTTTTACATTGCTGTTCATTGCCAACGTGTTGACAACCGAGCCACTGACATCCCCGCCCATAATCCCCCCAATGGCTTTTTTACCCAAGGCCACTACCCGGGCATTATCAACACAAATATTGCTGACTGTGGCCTGGTCTGAAATTTTACAGGCCACCACCCCGGTGGAGCCTGTGGACGTTATATTGGCACCGGTAAAGCGCAGGCTATCCACACGGCCCTCACCGGCCAGCGTTTTCACCAGGCAATTTCTGAGGTTGCCAATGGTCCCTTTTGCTTTTTTGCCACGGAGGATGCCGGTGAATGGATGAGTGTCATTACCAATGGACTGGCGCAACTGGCCACCGTCAATATACGCAACAGTTTGCTGGTAATTGCCGTTGAGCGGGTAGTCCGGATCATTGCCAATCTTGCCCAGGGTTTCGGCATCAGCCACCGCAATCCACGGGTCTTTGTTACGGTTGACTCTTGCTGCCATGCCAGCAGTGGCAAGACCAGACAGCACTCCCGACACCACTGCGGCATTCGGCCGCTGACCAGTGCGGGCCAGGCTGGCCGTTTGACGACGGTGCAACGATGGGTTGTTGTCTTCATCGTTGTCGTTTATCAGGGTTCTATCCGGAGCATTGTCCGGCAAACGCGGTTTTACCCCTGACTCCCTGAATACAACCAGACTGCCCCAACGCCCCTGTGGTTCTAAAGACATTGTTGTTACAGGTTGCCGATCACCCGCGGTGCCTACCCTGGACACGGCCGATGGCTCTATCAAAACGACTACCTCATAATAATGACAGTTATTATCTTGTGGTTTAGGTTCTGTCCAACAGATAAAAAGAGACTTGACAAGACAAAAAGCAAAAAGCCTCGGAGCAAAAATGCTCAACAAAGTGTAGTCAGGCTTATGGAATGAGCAATAAGGATTTGAATATTATCCATGACTTTGTGAACTTTCATTGTGAAAAAGCACTCGTAAAAATAAACACGAGGAGCTTACTATGAATTTGCCGTCTATTAAGTTCAGTCAGTTAACCAGATCATATACTGCTGCTTCCAGTTCAGAGCAATCCTCAATAAGCAACAATTATCATTCATCACAAATATTCATACCAAGGGGGGGGCAGCAATTTGATATGCAAAGATTGCTTGCTAGCAGGAAGGTAATAAAAAATGATCCCACAGCTCTGTTAAACATTCAATTTTTTGGTAAGAATTTTTCATCAGGGATGGGAGTGTATTCAGATAAACCTATCAATGCTTTTTGGACATGTACTCTAAAAAAAGAAACCACAACCAAAAAAAATACAACTGCCTGGATAGAGTGGTGTAGAGAAAATTCTGAGAATTCCTGGTTAGGAAAAACTGCTGCTCAATTTCAGGTTTTAGAAACAGCAAATATATTTCATATTGACTCAAATGAAAAATATAAATGCTTATTAAAAGAATATCCTCATCGAGCAAACCACAATTATGTAGACTGGGAGCGTGTGGCCATTAATTTTGATGCTGTACATTGTACACAAGATTTTTTTCTTCCCACATGGGATTGTGAATCAACAGCATGGTTTAATAAAGACAGATTAGTATTCCTGAAATCCCTGAATTCACAAGAAATTGACTTGTAATATGGCATCTGGAAAAGCAGTGATGGTGTCAGATCTACCATATTGCTAATCAAAAATAAGTTTTCCCATCAAAGGCTCATACACATAGTCTTTGAGCTGTGGCTTATCCACCGGCAGCAGCGGCTTCAGCGGCAGCATCGGCACCGATTTCGACAACGGTTGTCGTGTTTCTTTACTGTGTGCAACCAGGCGCGAGCGGATAGAAGCCCGGGCGCAAACCTGAAGTGATTGGGGTTGAAAATTATCCGGCTCATTATTCCGATTGATGTTGTCAAACCTGCCAGTCTCGGCCAACAGGACTTTCAAGTTGCGAATTCTGCCCTTGGCAAAATTCAGCGGTGTACACCTATTCCAGTCTTGCGCCTTACAGTTGGCACCCTCAGCCACCAATAGTTGTACTTTCTTGCCCGAACCACTTTGTGCTGCCAAATGTAACGGGGTCCATTGTGTACAGTTGTCTTGCCTGACTTCAAGGTTAGCCCCCTCGGACAAAAGCAGCTTCAGATAATTCAAGTCGAAGCAGTTTTTGCTAGCCGCATAGTGCAATGATGTCAGTTTATATGCATCAGCTGCATCAATATTGGCACCGGCAGCCAGAAGCACCTTGAATACCTCAAGTGTATCGTTTAAGTGAATCGAACAAATTAGTGGCGTTACTTTATCAACACTCCTGGCTTCAATATCGGCTCCCCGGGCCAGAAGCTCTTTCGCAACCTCCCCGCTACCGGCCATATGCAGCGGAGTCTGGCCTGAATCACAGCGGGCATTAACGCAGGCACCTGCGTCGAGAAATACCTTTAACATCTCCAGATCGGCTTTAGAACAAGCCGGGAACAGTGGCGTGTTTCCACAATTATCCCTGGCCTCAATATCAGCTCCCCAAGCCAGAAGCTGGTGCACAGTCTCCCCGCTACGGGCTCTATGCAACGGAGTTTGACCTGAATGATTGTGGACATTCACGCTGGCACCCGCAGCCAGTAGAAAGTTGAGAACTTCCGGGTTTTCCGAAGTTACCGCCAGAAACAGTGGGGTTTTGCCATCCCGGTCCCTGGACTCAATATCAGCCCCCTGTTCCAACAATGTCTTCACCGATGCCAGGTCACCATCCTCGGCTGCCTTGAGCAGATTTTTGTCGTCCGGGGACAGTTTCTTTGTTGCGCCCAACAGGATATTTTCAACGTATCTCAACAGTGTAATCATAACTACTTCCACATGGATTATCTCTGACAATCGTCGATAACCATGCCAACTGCCTTAACGGATATGGCAAACAGTTTACAGGTTGCAGATCAGGCACAAGGGGACTGGATCTTTATGCCAAAAATCAACAATTCTACCAATCAACACATTGTCCAGCCCGGCACCCATCAGGACAATAACAATCAGCGCAAAAACGCCACCAGAGCAAGCTTCATCAATCGTCAGATATCGGTCCATGAACCGACTGAATCTGTATCGGTAAAGGTTAAAAAAATCGCCAGGACCGCAATAACTTTTGTGATCTCAAAGGTGCCGGATTTTCTCCTCCGGCAGAGAAAAGTCGAAATCACCACACCCGTAAGCAGTCTGAAAGTACAGCAACCTGTTAATGTTGATAAACAACAGGGATCTGGGCACCAGATACGCCCTGAACGGCCTCGGTCAAAGCCGCCGGGCGACAATAGTGACGACTCCACCTCTCATCCCGTTTCGAAAAAAAGCAGGCCGTTACCACCACCGCCGGGTGGCAATAGTGACAACCCCACCTCTCATCCCGTGTCGAAAAATAGCAGGCCGCTACCACCACCGCCAGGTAAACATAACAAGTCATCCTCACACAGAAGGCCGCTGCCACCACTTGTCCATCATGATAAGCAGACGCCAATGAACAGCAATCGTCTGCTACTGCCTCCTCTTAAGCAATACAAAAGACCATTACCGGAGCTGCCGGTTGACAATAGCGATCAGATGCCAGATGAAAGCCTGACCATGGTAACTACCAGATCTGGCAATACCCTGCCCACAGCGACCACGGAGACATGGCAAGCCGCTGAGTCAACCGTTGATGACACCCTGTATCAGGATATCAGGGAGCAGTACGCTGACCAGCTGGCAGACCTCGAGGGTACCAATGATTCCGGGTACCAGACACAGACCATTGAATCGGTAATAGCAGCAGAGGAATCGCTGGGCACAACAGAACTTAAATCATTGCGAAAAGACAAATATAACTCCGGAAAGATCGGGCTGAAAAATATCGAACTAAATCCGACCAGAGAAGCGCTTGATGAGTTGGAAGATCTCAGGACGCAATGGCAAAAGGCAAAAACGGCAATAACAGAATGGCGGCAGAAAAAAGGGGATATGGGTGAACTGTCCCCTGTCGACCAGAGGAAATTCACAGCGCTTTCCAGGGCCGAAGCAGCTGCAGGCCAGGAGTTCCGTACCGAGCTCAATGTATTTCTGACACAGTGCAGCAGCAAAGAGTGGCGGGACAGCGCTGCTGACTTGAGCATAGACGCCTTTTATAAACTACAAACCGTCATTCAGGCGTCACCGCTGAACGATGAAGAGAAATACAGGCATGAAAGTGTGATAGCAACCGTTGCTCTCTCTGAACAACAACAGCTGCCCGGCTATAAGAAGAAAACGAGAAAGAAGAAGCTGAACGATGCACTGGTACGGCTGGATAGTTGTGAAAAGCTGCTATTGAACAATAACGCGTTGGACAACACTAAGAAGCTGGAACTGTTTGGTAGTTTATATACCAGAATCGTCCGCCATTTTGCCGTTGAGGAGCCCTGGCAAGACCAGAAAGTCAGGCTCGACATGGGTAAGGGGGATCTTCTAGCCTTTCAGCTCTTATTACAACACTCAAAAACAGGTGACAGTGGCAAGCGTCCAGACCCGGATAAAAGCGAGAAACGACAGTTACTGGAGGATTTCGTGACCAGGAAAAGCGAGGCCCTTGAACGGCTGCAAACCGTCAGGAAAACCTACGATGAGCTTGATGCTGTTAATGAAGATACTTGGGAAGACTATGGAGAACTCCTTGAGCTTGCCGACGAAGAGCGTAGCCTGACAACACAGGTGGGTCGCTGGACAGAAGAAAAAATAGCAGCAGCTCAGAAAATGATCAAAAGGGAGTAAAACATCAGGGTCAGGCCTTTAATTGTGAATGACAGCTGTAGTTTACACTGATAAGAAAAGATATTTACACAATCCTGCCCCCTGCTTTCTTTTCTGTTTTTCTGTTTTTCTGTTTTTCTGACCCCTGCTTTTCATGATTTGAATTTTATCCATGACTTTGTGAACTTTCTTGTGAATAAACACTCATAAACGTAAACACAAGGAACTTACTATGAATTTATCTCCTGTCAAGTCTGGTGAGCTAACCAGTTCACATAGTGCTGCTTTCCTTTCAGAGCAATCCTCAATATATGATAATTATCATTCATCACAAGTATTCATACCAAGAGGTGATCAGCAGTTTGATATACAACGATTGCTTTCTAGCAGGAAGGTAATAAAAAATGACCCCACTATTCATTATATCTCCGAACGTCTGAGTAAGAATTTTCCAATATGGCTAAGAGTGCCGTCAGATAAACCTGAAAATACTTTTTGGACAAGTACTCTAAAAAAAGAAACTGCAACCGAAGAAGAAGAAACTGCAACCGAAGAAACCAAAACCGAAAAAAACACAACTGCCTGGATAGAGTGGTGTAGAAATAACGGTATGCACGTTTTCTTAGGCAAAACTGCGGCTCAATTTCAGGTTTCAGAAACAGCAAATATATTTCATATTGACTCATATGAAAAGTATGAACACTTATTAAAAGAATACCCTCGTTCAGAAAATGATGATTTTATAGATTGGGAACGTGTGGTCATTGATTTTGATGCTGTACATTGTGCACAAGGCTTTGATCTTCCCGGATGGAGTTGTGAATCAACAGCATGGTTTAACAGAGATAAATTAGTATTCCTGAAATCCCTGAATTCACAGGAAATTGACTTGTAATACGGAATCTGAAAGAGCTGGGGGCAGTCTTCCTGACGCAAAATCCAGGGAAGCCGAAACTGACTTTGGTCTTTCTTTTGAATGGACTCAAAATTACGAAAAGTTATCGTAATCGTCAGGGTACCATCGAACCTTTTAACGATATAATCCCCCCATTAATGAATTCAGTCAGACTTCCGCCAAATTCTGATGTCCCTTATTCCCACAAGGAGGAGACCTCCGGGTCATGACAGCAAGCTCTCTCTTCACACAACCGGGGTTGGTATTGGCTCGGGCACTTACGACCAAATCCCGGGCAATCCTGCTGGTTGCCCTGACCTGCCTGGCAGCTTTTTCCCAGGTAGCTTCCGCTACAGCGGCAAAAAGCCAGGCTCCTGCGGTAACGGCCTTTCCCGTGACGGCCACCACATTGCAACCGAGTCTGATGGCTCTGGGAAACCTGAAAGCCAACCAGTCCGTTGACATTGCCCCGCAGATCAATGGCCGTATTGTTGCCCTGCATCTGCGCGATGGTGTGAGTGTCAAATCAGGACAGCTGCTGGTTGAACTGGATGACCGTGAGCAGGAGGCAATCACCGCCCAGGCGCGAATTGCCTTTGAGGATGCCCAGCGGCAACTGGACTATATGGAAGCTTTGATCAACAGCAAAGCCATTTCCGTTGAGCAACTCAAGGCTCAGCGTGCCACGGTTGACCGTCTTGCAGCCGCGCTTCAGGCAGAATTGGCCATACTGGATCACTATTCGCTGGAAGCCCCTTTCGCCGGCATGTTGAGCTTCCATGAACAGAGCGCTGGAGCCCTTGTCAATGCAGGTACCGTGCTGACCACGCTGGATGATCTCAGCACCATGAAATTGACCTTTGACCTGCCGGAAAACACCCTTGGCCAGATCAGCAAAGGGGCCCGTGTTTCAGCAACCACCGATGCCTGGCCCGGAAAAACCTTTACCGGTACCATCGACAGCATTAACCCCCGGATTGATCCGGTCAATCTCACCCTTCAGGTCAGGGCCCTGCTGGATAACCCTGAGTCACAGCTTCTCCCGGGCATGCTGATGCGTATCTCTATTGAGCGCCAGAACCAGCAACAACGATTAGTTGTGCCTTCCCGCAGCATCCTGTTTGACGGTAACCGCCGTTATGTGTTTGTGATTGATGAGCAAAACCGGGTGGAACGCAGAACCATTACCACCGGGCAAACCATTGACCAGTACATCGTTGTATTATCCGGACTGGTGGAAGGCGAGCGGGTAGTGAACGAAGGTGCGGTAAAAGTCACCGATGGCCGCCGGGTAACCGTACTTGACAAAGAACCGTCTGTTCTCTCTGCCAACCCGGTCACACCTGCCGCTGCCAATGGATTGCTGTAACCATGATACTGTCTGATTTATCCATCAAACGACCGGTATTTGCCACTGTCGTCAGTCTGCTGCTGATTACCTTCGGGGTTATCTGCTTCCGGATGTTACCGGTTCGGGAGCTGCCGGATATAACCCCACCGACGGTGATGGTGTATACCGGCTATGCCGGGGCTTCTGCCGAGGTTATTGAAAGCAAGATCACCAATGTCATTGAGGACCAGCTCGGTGGTATTGAAGGGGTACGTTTTATTGAAAGCACCAGCCGTAATGGTACGTCCCGGATTAATATCGAGTTCTCTCCCGACCGGGATATGGAAACGGCAGCCAATGATGTCCGGGAAGCCATGTCACGGGTTATCTGGCGACTGCCGGATGAAGCCGAGTCACCCATTGTCTGGAAAAACGATGGCAGTGGCGAAACCATTCTCAATGTCAGCCTGCAAAGTGACACCATGTCTCTGATTGAACTCACTGACTATGCGCAACGCACCTTGCAGGACCGGCTTTCCCTGGTCGATGGCGTCAGCTCCGTTGAACTTATGGGGGCCCGGGAATACGTCATGCGTATTGAGCTGGATGCCCGGGCCATGGCGGCCCGGCAAATCACCACCAGCGACGTCCGCAGCGCCCTGCGTCGTGACAATGTCGAACTGCCTGCCGGAGAATTAACCGACAGTTTGAGAACCCTGCCCGTCCGGATAAACCGTGACTACAACACCATAGACGATTTCCGCCGCCTGCTGATCCGTCAGGATGGCAGCCGCAGAGTCTATCTGGCGGATATTGCCTCCATCCGTACCGAGGCCAAAGAGATCGAGACACTGGCAAAAGCCAATGGCCGGAATGTATTAAGCCTTGGCATTGTGCCACTTTCACAGGCCAATCCGCTGGAAGTGATTCAGAACGTGAAAGATGAGATCGACGCGTTCACCCCTTTCCTGCCGGAAGGTACCTATATGACCACCACGCGGGACTCTTCCATTTATATCCAGTCCGCCATTGATGAGGTGTATGCCACCCTGGCCATGACGATTGCCCTGGTGGTGCTGGTGCTTTATATCTTTCTTGGCAATGTGCGGGCCACCCTGATCCCGGCCGTTACGGTACCGGTCTCGCTGATCAGTGCGTTTATCGTTATCCACCTGCTGGGCTACTCCATCAACCTGCTGACGCTGCTGGCGCTGGTTCTGGCCATTGGTCTGGTGGTGGATGATGCGATTGTGGTGCTGGAAAATATCCATCAGCACCTGGAGCGTGGCGAACCACCGCTGCTCGCCGCATGGAAAGGTGCCCGGGAAGTGAGCTTTGCCGTGGTGGCAACCACGGTGGTTCTGGTGATGACCTTCGTGCCCATCCTGTTTATGGAAGGCTCTGTTGGCCAACTGTTCTCGGAATACGCCATGACCCTTATTGGTGCAGTGGTTTTCTCAAGCCTGATCGCCCTGACCCTGTCGCCTATGATGAGTTCCCGGTTGCTGAAGCTGAATATCAAACCTTCAAAGGCAAGCCAGCTGATCGAAAAAGCACATCAATGGCTCACTGACGTTTATCGTCAGACTCTGGCGAACATGCTCAAACACCCATGGCTGGGTCTGTTGTTACTGCTGGCTTCCCTGGGGTTGACGGTTCTGCTCTACCCGATGATTCCCCAGACCTTCACACCGGCTGAAGACCGGGGTGAGTTTATTGTGATCGTCAAAGGTCCTGAAGGCGCTAACTATGACAGCATGGAACAGAGCATGTTACAGCTGGAAGCGAAACTGCTGCCGCATCTGGGCCAGGGAGTGCTGAAATATTTGTTCGTTCGCTCCCCGGGCTGGGGCAGCAGCGGTGGCAGTAACTCCGGTATTCTGATCGGCACACTGGAAGACTGGGATGACCGGGAGGTCAGCGCCGCCGAAGTCATGGGTCAGATACGTCAGCTGATGGCTGGTATTCCCAATGTCCGGGCCATTCCTGTGATGCGTTCCACCATCGGTGGCCGTTCCGAAGCCCCGGTGCAATTTGTACTGGGTGGGGGTTCCTTTGATCAACTGGTGGCATGGGCCGATGTCATTGCCGAAAAGGCCCGTGACAATCCCGGATTGCGGGATGTGGATATTGACTTCAACCAGAATCAGCCACAGCTGGAGATCACCATTGACCGGGAGCGGGCCCAGGAGCTGGGTGTTTCGGCAGAAGAAATCGGGGCAACCCTGGAAACCATGCTGGGCGGTGTAACAGACACGACCTTTATGGAGCGTGGTGAGGAATATGATGTTTTCCTGCGTGCCAGGGAAGATGACTTTACCAGCGCTGTCGATCTGGCTTCACTTTACGTCCGCTCCCATACCAGCGGTGAATTAATCCGTCTTGACAATCTGGTAACCGATAAGGAAGTGGGTAAAGCTGCCATGCTGACGCACTACAACCGGAACCGTGCCATTACCATCTCCGCAAGCCTTGAAGGCAACTACTCCATTGGGGAAGCCCTGGCGTTTCTCGATCAGCAAGTGGTCGAGCACCTGCCTCCTGAGGCCATTGTCAACTACAAAGGGGAATCCCTGGACTATCGATCAAACCAAAGTGCCATTTTCTTTGTCTTTGGGATGGCTATGCTGGTGGTGTTCCTGGTGCTGGCTGCCCAGTTTGAAAGCTTTGTTCACCCGCTGATCGTTATGTTCACCGTTCCCCTGGGCATTTGTGGAGCCCTGTTCGGTCTTTATCTCAGTGGTGAAACCCTGAATATTTTCAGCCAGCTGGCGATGATCATGCTGATCGGGTTATCGGCCAAGAATGGCATTCTGATTGTGGAGTTTATCAACCAGCTTCGGGATCAGGGGTGGAACTTTAACGAGGCAGTACTTGAAGCATCAGCTTTGCGGCTGCGCCCTATTCTGATGACCGCTCTTACCACGGTGGTTGGTGCCATTCCTCTGCTGCTGGCCTCAGGTGCCGGTTCAGAGTTCCGGTTCTCTATCGGGGTCGTGGTTTTTGCCGGTGTTACCGTCTCCAGCCTGTTAACCCTGTTTGTGGTGCCAGCCATGTATTCATTGATGGCCAGAAGAACCACCTCTCCGGACCATGTGACAAGACAACTGGAGAAGCTGCTGACTCAATAGTGAATAGTGGTGCTATTTGCCGAACAAAAGCGGATTTTCTGGCCAATTTGCTGCCACCGCAGTAGGGCAACCTATTCCCGGACAGCCTCCCAAGACCGGAAGTTACTCAGGCCAATACCGGTTGCCGTATTATCGGTTACCGGTTAGGCCTGATAACTTATTACCAATTAACTCTAAGCTGGCACCGGTGGAGGAAAAGGACTGCCGGCCCAGGTATGACTGTGCGTATGCCCGGGATCACCAGCAGGCATCATCTGCCATTGCTGAATTAATTGATTAACCTCACGTATGAATTCATCAGGGGGTAAGCCTATTTTTGAGAGTAATTGAGAAGCTGCATAACGCAATTGGTCATCAGATACTGGAGTGGTTCTCATTACTTCAATTAACCTGTCACGTAATTCTGGAAGCTGCTGGAGCAGAATCAGCAGGGCATTTTGATCAGCGATGTTTCCGTGAGGCAAACTTGAACTGCCATCACTGCCCAGCAGTTGGATCACTGAAGGCACGATGCTGTCCAACGACCTTCTTGCTTCATCGGTCATGGTAGCCTGGGAGTTAATTAATACCTTGGCCCTGAACAACGCTACAGTTTCTTTTGGCATCTTCACATTACACTTATAGGCTCTGTTAAACAGGTCAATGACTTTTTTATCAATCTTGTCCATATCCCCACGATAGGGCAACAGATTCAGAACCTCCTGCTTCAGCTTAACCCAATTTGCTTTACCAGGTTCATATTCACCCAATCTTTGCAGACATTGAATGACCTCATCTGCGTAGTGGCTTCTCCTGGCTACACCGGACTCTTCCTGGAGTTTCTCCATCGCGCCAAGAATGGTATAGGTGGCTTTCACCGCATTCCTCGAGACTCTTTGTGCATTACCCAGATCAATAAAGTAAATGCTCAGTCTGCCATTCTCAACGGCGACCATGACATTACCATCATGCATATCTGCATTAAAAAATCCCGTCTGGGCATAACAGTAGAACCAGTGTGAAAATGCCAGTTTTTTCAGACTGAACCTGAAGGCGAGTAAATGATTGTCTGTAATTTTCGCCTCATCGAGATTAAATAACTTTGCCGCAAGCTTCCGAAGTTTTGGCTGGTCATTTTCACTTAGCGTAACCCCATCAATTTTTTCCATGCCCAGGGCATGGGGAGAGGCAGTATTACCATAAACGGCCGGAACTTTAAAATTAACCGGAAGCCGTAGCAAAACATCGTCGGTGCGAGGATGCTGGATAGTCCAACCATCTGGCCTGGAAGGCAGCGCGTATGCATACTCCGGTAATTCGTCTTGTCGAATATCAAATATATGCTGCTCTGCAACGGCCTTGTTAGCAAATTCCTGTTGCCGGGTTCTGTTGGCTTCAGTGATCAGATTCAAT
Organism: Thalassotalea sp. G20_0; assembly: GCF_017744175.1. Lineage (NCBI taxonomy): Bacteria > Pseudomonadati > Pseudomonadota > Gammaproteobacteria > Alteromonadales > Colwelliaceae > Thalassotalea > Thalassotalea sp. G20_0. Next base: position 20,141 of record NZ_JAGHQV010000001.1, read on the forward strand.
TCTTCCTTGACACTGTCAAAGAATGAGAAAATAGCATGCTTGGTTCCTTTCTCAATTGAACTTGGTGCAAAGAAGGTAACCAGCCCCAACACGAACCTGAGAACCCGTAAATCAGAATACACCCTGATTTCACTGGACGGGGAAACGGTCTTGACAATCAGATGCTCGCCGCTGTTCAAGATGATATCATTGACCTCACCAATTGAACCGGTACCGAGATTAACCCTTTCATCCAATCGCTCCGGGTCGTAATCAATACCCGCTTCATCAAGGCAATGAATCAGCTCAGCCTTGGTCATTGGCGTATTGCTGGTGGTAACGTAGGATAAAGTCCTGGTAAAATCCTCATGGTTATCACCAAACAGATCTTTGGCAATTGAGGGAGAACTGCATGCAAACTGAATGGCCTTTACCAGAATTCCCCCCCGGGCTTTAGCGGCAGCGTTTTGGAGGCTCTCTACACTCCCACCATGCCGATAGATACTGAAGAGAATCCCCATCATCCTGAACGTTCTGACCAAACTGGCAAACCCGTTTTTGATCTTTTCACCCAGCCATTCAAGGGAAGATAGAGTACGAGGCTGGCGTCCAACGATGACCTGATCATCAGGCACTTTGGAAGGGTTCTCAGGGTCAAATTGCTGTTCGCCCAGGTTCGACACAGGTGGGACAGCCGTAACAGTATGACCGGCAGTCATGGGTCCATAAGGTGATTGTAGCGGGGTAGAGGTCGCAGAATGGACACCTTGGGATAATGGGTCAACATGACCAACTGTTGGATGAGAACTGGGCTGATCCGGGATTTCGCTGGCCGATTCAGGGTATCCATTAACTGGCATCATGACAGAGCTCCTTTTTGTTATTAGTGGAAACATTACTGTTTAAAACAGAAAAATAAGTGATTAAGCCCAATTGAGGCGTAATCACATATTGATTAATTATTTATTAAGACCTAATAAAAGATGAAAAGTTCAGTATTACTTCTATTCAAAATAAACCAATAACTTAAAAGCATGATTATTCATCGAGTAATACTCTTGATTTGAAAAGATAAACCCGGGAATAGATATTTCACAAATTAAAACTAAAGTACCAATTTAAAACCACGAAAAAACTGCGGCATTATAAGGAGAGATTTGGTTTTTACTGGTTCAAAAGGTTGGCAAAGAAAGAGAATCAACGAAAAAGGCCAAATTGCGGTATTAATGTTTAACACCGCATGGGTCTCAAGTTCAATGGTAGAAATAGGGTTGATTACCGCAGCGCCGGAACTATAGCTGCTCCCACTGAATTTCATTTCCGTGAATCCGCTGGGCGGACAGGTAATAAACAACCTGTCCGGCTGCCACCCGGTCATTGCCGGGCGGATTTAATCTCAGATTATCTCCGGTGGCAGACCCGGCCACTCCAAGGGCTATGGCTTCGTGATGAATTTTAAAAAACTCCAGCAGTCGACCAAACGTCGTCCCCCCAAAATCTTCAGGCACGCGAACACTGTACTGTGTTGGCCCGGTCAACGTTGATAACAGTTGCTGTTGCACACGGGAAGACCCCGGATCCTGGGCTGAGCGAACCAGCAGTTCCATGGACAGATTACTGTGACACTCTATTTGCGGGCAGTGGGACTGAAGCAGATGTACCATCTGCAGGCTTTCAAACCAGGCAACAATATGGGCTTTGGTTTTTGTCGCGGCAATACTCAGGCAGGTGGCCAGGGTCTGATCATCGGAGTCACGGAATACGATCACTCTGGCCGCATTGCCAATGCCGGTTCGCTGAATAAACGACGGCTCCGTCAGGCTTTCCCCCTGGGCAAACAAAATCTGTTCAGGAAAAGGATTCTCCATTTCCTGGCTGGTACAGAGCAGTATCTTACGATTCTCACGACGTTTGTCGCCAAAAATCAGCTGCAACATTTTCGGGGTGTGATTCCGCTTCCAGCCAAATATGACAATATGATTGTCCAAATCTGAGTAATCCCCTTTGCCCTGCATTCTTCTACTCCATAACCTGAGAAAAAATGATGAAAGCTTCCCCAGTCCTCCTGCAAGAAGCACAACGCCACCGGGGAGAATAAACAACGCGGCCAGAACCCGCCCTGAGGCAGTGCCCGGACTCAGATCACCATAGCCGACGGTGGTCGATGTTGTGACATAAAAATAAAACCACTGATCAGCAGGCAGCAGTGCCGATTCACCCGCCAGCCACATCAGCGCCCAGGATAAAATAAAGTGGCCCAGCAAAACCATCAGCAAAACCAGCCAGCTCAGTTTCAGAAACTGGTGGTGAAAGAACCGCAAAGTTGATTTCAGAAAACTCAAGTTAACCCTACCATGCATGGTCCAGAAGTCTGATATATCACCAGTGCGTGATAATAACACATATATTCATGACGTTAACTTATAAGATCTGTGATTCAGGCCTTTTCAGGCTCCAGGCCTGTTTGCCAGACAACACCGAATTTTTAACCTCAATTTCTCGCAATCCTCGCTATGGGCAATAGTCCCATACAGCGTACCGGAGCAACGCAGATGATGGTGTGCTGCACAGGACAGCCTATTATCTGACACCTGATGTATAACCAGAGACTCTGGGGAATTGTCCTTAAACAATTCCGACATTTTAAACTCGGTCTCCGTTCATCCTGAGCGCCCTTCGACTCCGCTCAGGACGAACGGAGTTTCGAGGCTCAGAAATGTCGGAATTATTTCGGGCCAATTCCTGGATGAAAAATCACCAACTAACCATTAACCCAGGATTTCACTCGCCTGGAAAAGTCAGACACGACGGACATAAACCGCGACGCTGGCTGGCGGGTATCAGCTGGCTGGTGGGTATCAGCTGGCTGGCGGGTATCAGTTGGCTGGTGGGTATCAGCTGGCTGGTGGGTATCATAAGAAGGGGTCATAATAATATGCAATAACCTTTGTTCAACAGGCTTTCCCCAGGGTAGCATTACAACATAGCTTTCCCGAGGTTTAGTCGGCTGCTTTTCAGTTTCGTCCGGGACATATTTGGCTTTAGCGAATCGATGAATAAGATTGCCTGTGTTTGAGTAAACATGTCCAAGGTTTTGTACGAAAGGGTGGTCTTCAACAGATCCCTCAGTAGCATAATTTATTCTAAAACAATCTCTACTCTCTAATTCCGCTGTTTCCAGCCCTCCTCCCGTGTAATAAGGACCACCCTCTTTAACAGAATTATCATTCATTAACATCACGAGGCTATAATCCCCCCTATCACGAAACCAGAAAGATCCGGCTAAACCGTCACTGCGAATGTAATTTCGAATGATCCCCAACGCAACAAATTCCACAGTCTGCCCCTGCAATGAGAATTGCCCAGCCAACACCTCTACACCTTTTATTGCCAGCTCAATCAATGCCTTATCACTGGTCATTAATTGGCGCACAAAGCTTTCCTGATTAACAATCCGAGCATCAGGAGCAAATTGTACGCGTACTTTGGTTTCTGGATAGCCTTGAGGGATTAAAGAAAAAATACATTGACTGTCATCAACTCCTCGCCACACTTGTGAACAAAGTCTGGATTTCAGTATTGATTGATATTTATCCTTAACAAAATCATAGCTATCTATATTGATTGCATCGTTGGCCCGTTGCAGAATTCCCGGCTCAACAACCGGTTGTATAGTCCGGAATATATCACCGAATTTAACATCAACCGATGCAGCTGAAGCTGAACCACCCTCAAGCTCAGAAGGCCTGATTGCTTGCTCTGAATTTGCGTGCGGATTAGCTGTAATCATTTTTTGAACACCTGATAATTTAGCTCGTAAAAATCGACTGATAATCAGTCACCAATTTCAGACCTTATGATCAGGAAATAGTTCAGCCCCGCTGAGTAGTTGGTCAAGGCTTCAATCAATCGGTTTAACAACCCTTTGCGCTTATATCAATCTTGAGTTCCACCGGCAAACCAGCGCAGACATCATAATTAAATTAATGTCTGCTCTATAAATAGCGATCAACATCCTGATAATTGGCATAAACACGGATTGTTGATAAATAGTACCTGTCGCATTATCTCCCTATTTTTCAACTTATCAGCGGACCACCATGCGACACCTGACTCCCGAAAAACACCCCGCTTTTGTTCTGATTCTCCTGACGCTGTTTGCGGTGGTAGGACCTGTGTCCATTGATATTTTCACCCCATCACTGCCAGCAATCACCGCGTTTTTTGGCACCACCTCCGCTATCGCTCAATGGAGTGTTGGTTTATTCATGCTGGGCTTTTCCCTATCGATGCTGATTGTTGGCCCGTTGGCTGATCGTTTGGGCCGTAAGAAAACCCTGCTGATGGGCTATTCCCTTTACCTTGCGGCAACAGCAATCACTTTGCTGACGGACAGCATCTATCTGTTCATTGCTTCCCGTTTTGCCCAGGCCGTTTTTGGCTGCTTCGGCACTGCCGTTGCCAGAATGATGGCACGGGACTATTACCGTGACCAGATGGAAGTAAAAATGCTGGCCTATATTGGCGGCTGCCTGACCATTGCCCCCATGGCAGCACCGATTGCCGGTGGTTATCTGCAGGAGTATGCCGACTGGCAGTACAGCTTTTACGTGATGGCAGCCATGGCGGTGATTGCGATACTGGCACTGGCGCTCTTGCCAGAACACAGGCAGGAAACAACCACGGAAATCACATCGAAAAATTCTGTGCTGGCAGGCTATAAAGCGGTGCTGACGGATGCCCGCTATCTGCGCTTTACCATCGCTGCCGGTGCGGCATTTGCCGGAGCCTTTGTGTTTGTTGCCGGAGGCTCCTTTGTGGTTATTGGTCAGTTAGGCATTTCTCCGGCAACCTATGGCTACCTGTTTGCTGTGGCTATTGCCAGCTACCTGCTCAGTGCATCCATGGGCCCTAAACTGACCGCCAACATGAGCCGAAGCCAGAGCACCCTGGTCGCCGGTAGCCTGCTGATGATTGGTGCCATGGTTTCCCTGGTGAGCGGTCTGCTGACGGATGGTCAATCCATCACCGGCTATGTTGCGGGTATCGCTATTTATGAACTGGGTCTTGGTCTGTTTATGCCGCTTTGTCAGGCCAGGGCCACTGAACATATGAAAGAGAATATGGGTACCGCTGCGGGCCTGATTTTCTTTATTGAAATGCTGCTGGCAACACTGATCAGTGCGCTGATTGGCTTTCTGCCTGAAGCGGGTACCCTGTCGCTGTCAGCGATCACCTTAATCGCAGTTGCCATCTCCGGTTTCTGTCTGATGAAAACCAGCGTTGTATCAGAAGCCACTCCACAGACTGCCTGAATCTGCTACTATCGCAACGGGTATGAATGACCATACCCGTTTTCTCAGACTGTTTCAGGTACCTGTTATCTATGAGCGATACCGTTTATATGGAGATGGCCCACTCCCTGGCCAAATTATCAAAGTGTGTGCGCCTTCAGGTAGGCTGTCTGCTGGTCAAGGATGGGCGGGTGCTTTCCACAGGGGTTAATGGCACGCCTTCAGGCTATATCAACTGTAATGAGGCTGACTACGAAGAACACCATCCCTGGTCGCTCAGGCATGAAATTCATGCTGAACTCAATGCGGTTATCTGGGCAGCACGGCTGGGTACTCCCATTGAGGGAGCTACCGCTTATGTGACCCACAGCCCCTGTGATCAATGCACCAAAAATCTGTTAGCGGCCGGTATCCGGCGCATTGTTTATGACATCCAGTACGACCGCAATCCCCAGGAAGAACTATCACAGTTCTGTCGGGAAAACGGCGTTGCCATTGAGCAGGTATCCATTAAATAACATCCGAGACATGCTGTGGATCGATAAAATTACGAAAGTCATAGAACTTATCTGCCCAATCGGAATAGTCTTCAAGGGAGTGGCCATACAGTGAGCGACACGTCTGGCCTTTTCCCCTCTGACAGGTGAACTCCCAAAAAATATCTTTCATGACATGGGCCGCTGTTGAGAATTGAGCTCCAAACTGCACACAAAATTCAGGATGAACGTGACCTATCAGACAGTTAATGTCCTTTTTCAACAACTCGGGGTGACTGAACCAAAGCGATGAAGGCAAGCACTGAAAGGCTTGCTGAAAAACAGATTCCACCTGTTCCTGCACACATTGCAAAATAGATAACCGTAACTCTGCTTTTACTGCCTGGATCGATTGTCCGGAACAGCGACATTGGGCGTACAGCGCCCGGTTATCAAAGCTTTTGCATCTCAACAGCCACTGTTTATTTTGGATAAAGTGTAACTGTGCTACCGGATTTTCAATCTTACCCACATATTGATCAATGATTGCCAAAATCCCATTATAATTTTCCCGGCCTATGTCAAGGAGGAGCAACCGATTGGTTAAATCATTTCTGAAAGCACGGGTATACATCCAGTGACGCTCAACTTCTTTTATTGACAAGCCAAAAGGAATTTTAACGCCCTGATGCACAGTAAGGCGAACCGGTTCAGGCTTGCCAGTAACAAGTTGCCATTGGTTATCGTCCGGGCCCGGTTGCTGTTGATGATCGGTTTGTTCCTCAAGCTCTGGTTCACTGTTAAGGGTTCGCTCTGGCTCAAGATCGGGCATTTGAATAGCAAAGAGCTTTTCGGTCTGGACGTCGGGTAATTTTTTCTCCTGGCAATTTTCCTGGCAAGCTTGTCTTCTGACGACAGCAGGCGGGCTCTTTTTCCTGGCTTTGCTTTTCCTGGCAGGTCCACCTTCTGGTGCCTTTCCCTCAGCCTGTTTACGGTGAAATCTATTATCTCCCAATAATGAATGGGCATTTTTTTCAGATTGGATTTCCTCTAACAGGTTCTCCAATTGCAGAATTTTTTCACCAACCAGTTTAATCTCCATGGGGATTTTAAACCTGACCGACCTTACATTGCTTTTATCTGCCTGGTCATGTAAAAAACCTTGGTAGACTTTCCATTGTTTCAGTGCGCCTGACAGGTATCCTCGTTTTTCAAGCAACATGGCAAGATATTTATTCATTTCAGGCCGTGAGCCAATCACCGCCCGATAGTTAAGTTCTGCTTTATTCAGCAGGCCTGAGAATTGATCACTTAACTCACCATGAGAGCTGGCAAGTTTTTCGTAAAGAATACCTAACAATGCTTTTACACAAACATCTTTAACGTTGCCCTTTTCAATAAACTGAATAGCTAATTGATACTTACCCTTTGAGGCCATGCAAAGTCCGAAATAAAGTGTTTTACTTTTATGCCTGGCAAATTCAAGAAGTGCTGATGCCTTGGAAGGATTACCCTGCATATAGTAGTACAGGGCGACTCTTTCAGAACGCAGTCGTGCACTTCGTGTCGATCCACGCATCAATAGAATTAATTCATAAGCATAATCCATAGCTCTTTTGACTATTTCAGCAGATTGATTTTTATGGTCATTTATTTCAACTTGAATGAATTCCAGGTATTCAAGTGCCTTTTCCGGATTCAAAGTGGTAGAGTAAGGCCAACGGGAAAACCCAAGATCATTCCAGAGCATGGTTAACAGTGCCAGAGTATTGTATTTTGCAGAGTTTTCAGCAACACTTCTAAACACTTCAACATCCTCCAGGACTTCTGCGATTGCAAAGCATGTGCATTTTGCAAGTGCAATCTCTGATTCCTGTTTAGGGCATCTCTCCAATGCTGAGCTTAATGCGGATAATTGGACCCTGTCAGTCGTTTTCCAGCGATAATTTACCAGGAATCCTGCAGCGAGAAAGTTTAAAACCCAATAGTCAGCAACACGACAGATGCCTCTTTCAACGCTGGTAATCGTCATTTTATGAAGAATACGGTTATATGTTTTTACCTGTCCCGGGAGGGCTAACTTTACAGCGGCATTTTTTCCGGAAGAGTAGCCATGGGATGACATTGAGTATTCCATAGTTATCTTGTTGTAAAAATGCCCCAATGCCTGCAGAAAAGCAAAATAGGCAATCTCTTTCTCATGAACGGCCAACTCTGTTTCTAATAAAAGTGCGTTAAAGTAATTATCAAGAAAGTCAACATTGCCAGCATTAACTACTTCAACATAATGATCATCACAATATTCCTGATAAAGATGGTGAAAAATAATCACTATTTTATCAAGCTTGGTCAAACTAAAGGGAGATCTTGCAACTTCAGCCAATTGTCCCTCCTGCTGTTCCCTGGCACTGTTACTTTTTACGGCTCCCGGTTCATCCCGGCATCGACATGCCTCTGCATCACCTGAAGCAGGGCTGTGCATTTGGAACCGATTATGGCCAGCAATAGCAGTTTCATGGTGAACTTTTTCAAGGATAGATCTTATTCTAACCAGGGCTTCTTTGCATTCTGACTCTTTAGCGAGTAACTCTGAAAATAAAGAACCTGAATTACTGCTATCATTGTTTCCATCTGATGAGACAACTGCTTTTTTCAACTTCTCAAAAGCTTTCAGAAAATTCTTGTTTTTATCAATAGACTCAACAGTTTGTTCCAACTCCTTATCAACTGCCTTCATTTGCTCACAAACGGAATAAAATTTCGTTAAGGATTCAATTTCAGGAAAGTATTTGTCGTTATCGGGAAGCCACCATAAATTCAACACCTTGATGAGAGCATTGCCATTTGATGGTGGTATTAAGTCTCCGAGAGAATAAAGCATACTGAATGCTTCCTGCTCACTTGGCATGCCGTACAACATTCTTATGAGGAAATTCTCCTGAATATACAGAGCCGCCAACTTAAACCTGATCAATTCCTGATGGGGTATCTCACCATGAACCCTGGTGAGATCAATAATCTGTTGTTTTACTTCGTCAAGCTGCCGGGCTAATATCTCCGGATCCGGAGCTGCCAGAAGTTCAGCCTCCTTTGTGCGCTCCGGTTGCACATCCTGTTGTGCACCGTCACACAGCGATTCTTGCGCCACATTACATTGGCTGGCTTGATCATGGGTAATGACGCCATGAGACTGTTCGGGTGCTGCAATGACACGAACTTCCCTGTTAACAATGCTTTTCCCTTGACCATCTCTGAACGTGCCCGCTCCCGTGAAAACGTTTTCACCGGCCAATACTGTTGGTGTAACTTTCAACGGTTGTGTGTCAGAACACACCTCCCCGCCCTCAAAGCTGTGCCTTACCGGGGTGTGGCTGCTACTTATTGGGTTCATAATCTGTCGCCTGTTTATTTATATTGATCAATAGATACCTGGGAGGCATTCTCAGGAAGGCCCTCTAAATAATGTCCGAAAGATGTTGTGGATCAATAAAATCACGAAATTTATAGAACTTTTCAGCCAAATTGGAATAGTCCCCGGGGGAGTGGCCATACAGTGAGCGACATGTCTGGTCGGTTACCCTCTGGCAGGTAAACTCCCAATGAATATCTTTCATTACATGGGCCGCTGTTGAAAATTGAGCGCCAACCTGTACACAAAATTCAGGATGAACGTGATCTATCAGGTATTTAATGTCCTTTTTCAACAACTCGGGATTACTGAACCACAGAGGTGAAGGCAAGCGCTGAAACGCATGCTGAAAAACAGACTCCACCTGTTTTTGCACACATTGCAAAATAGATAATCGTAACTCTGCCTTTAATGCCTGAATCGTTTGGCCAGAACGACGACAATGGACATAAAGTGCACGGTTATCAAAACTCTTACATCTCAACAGCCACTCTCTATTTTGTATGAAGTGTAATTGTGCTACCGGATTTTCAGTTTTGCCCACATATTGATCAATGAGTCCCAAAACCCCATCATAATCTCCCCGGCCAATGTCAAGGAAGAGTAACCGATTGGTTAAATTATTTCTCATATGGCGGGTATTTCCCCAGTGACGCTCGACTTCTTTTATTGAAAAGCCAACAGGAATTTTAACGCCCTGAATCACAACAAGCCGAAACGGGTCAGACTTACCAGTGACGAGCTGCCATTGGTTTTCGTTCAGGCCCTGTTGATAATGGTGTTGAGGATCGGTTTGTCCCTCAAACTCTGATCCACTGTTAAGATCTGGCTCAGACTCGAGATTCGGCACTTGAATAGAAATACGCTTTTCGCTGTGGAAGTCTGGTGGCTTTTGTTCCTGACAAGCCGGTTTCCTATCAGCAGCAGGTCGACTTTTTTTCTTGCCTTTTCTTTTCCTGGCAGGTTGACGTCCAGGCTTCTTTTTCACAGTTTCTTCGCTATAAGATTTATCATCACCCAATAGTGACTCTGCCTTTTTTTCAGATTTAATTTCCCCTATCAGGTTCTCCAATTCCAGAATTTTTTCACCAACCAGTTTAATCTCCATGGGAATTTTAAACCTTACCGACCTTATATTACTTTTATCTTCCTGGTCATGTAAAAAACAGCGGTAAGCTTTCCAGTGTTTTAGCGAGTCTGATAGATACCCTCGTTTTTCAATCAACATGGCTAAATATTTATTCATTTCAGGCCGTGAGCCAATCACGGCCCGATAATTAAGTTCTGCTTTTGTGAGCAATTCATTATATTGTTCAGATGATTCTTCCTGAGAACTGGCAAGTCTTTCGCATAGAATACCTAACAGTGCTTTAATACAAGCATCTTTAATCTTTTCCTTTTCAATAAACTGAATGGCAAACCGGTATTCACGCTTTGATGCCATGCAGAGCCCGAAATAAAGCGATTTACTTTTACGCTTGGTAAACTTAAGAAGTTCCAATGCCTTTTTGGGATCATTCAGCATAAAGTAATACAGGGCGATTCTTTCAGAATACAGTTGTGAAATCGGCGTCGATCCCTGCATCAATTTATTAAATTCATAGGCAATATCCATGGATTGCTTCAGCATTTCGGCGCTTTGATTATTATTATTGGTTATTTCATATCGAATGAATTCCAGATATTCAAGCGCTTTTTCCGGATTCAAGGTGGTTGAGTATGGCCAACGGGAAAACCCAAGATCATTCCAAAGCATGGTTAATAGCGCAAAGGTATTGTATTTTTCAGAATTATCAGCAACACTTCTGTAAGCTCCAACATCCTCCAGGAGTTCTGCGATAGAAAAACAGGTATATTTTGCCAGTGCAATCTCCGATTCTTGTTTAGGGCTTCTCTCCACCGCCAGACTTAGAGAGGTTAATTGAGCCCTGTCCCTGGATGTCCAGCGATAATTCATCAAAAATCCTGAAGCGAGCAGGCTTAAAACCCAAAAGTCAGCACCCTGACAGATATCCCCTTTAATACTGACCATTGCCATTTTATGAAGCTTGGTATTGTAAGTTATTGCCTTATTAAAATGAGCTGATTTTACATGATTACTTTTTCCAGTACAGCAACTGACTTTGCACTCCATAGCTATCTTGTTGTAAAAATGTCCTAATGATTGTAGAAAAGCAAAACAGGCAATCTCTTTCTCATAAACGGATAACTCTGTTTCCAATAAAAGCTCGTTAAAATAATTATAAAGAACATCAATATTGGTAAGATTAACTGATTCAATATGCATTTCATTGTTATGTATTTGGTAAAGATGGTGAAAAATAACCACTAATTTATCAAGTTTTGTCAAACTGAAGTCAGACTTCATAGCTTCGGATGACTGTTCTAATAACTCCCTAACACTATTGCTTTTTACGGCTTCCGATTCATCCCGGCAGGGATTATCCTCTACATCACTTAAAGCAGAACCATGCACTTGAGATCTATTCTGGCTGGCCGTAAAACATTCATTGTTCCCTTTTTTAAGAAGTCTGCCCAAGACCTCTTTAAACTCTGTTTCACTGAAAAATTCTGAGGTAAGAGAACTTGCAGTGCTGCTATCACTGCTTCCTTCTGATGGGATCAGCTTTTTTTTCAACTTGTCTGTCAAAAGCAACCGGCCTTTGTCAAAAGACTCGACAGCTGTATTCAAATCCCTGAGAGCTGTATTCAAATCCCCGAGAGCTGTCTCCAAATACTCACTAACAGAATCAAGTCTCTTTAAAGAAACAATGGTTTTATCAGGAAAGTATTTCTCGTTACCGGGAAGCCACCATAAATCCAGCACCCTCATGAGAGCAGCACCATTTGATGATTGTGGTAATAAGTCTCCAAGCGATTGAAACTTGCTGAATGCTTCCTCCTGACTTGCCATGCCGTACAACATTCTTGTGAGGATATTCTCCTGGATATACAGTGCGGCTAACTTAAATCTCATCAATTCCTTTTGCGGTATCTCACCATAAACACCGGTGAGTTCAATGATCTGTGTTTCTATTTCGTCAAGCTTCCGGGTCAACATCTCCGGGTCCAGAACTGTTTTTTTTTCAACTTGTTCGGCACTCTGCGGTTTAATTTCCTTTGATGCACCTTCACATAGTGCTGCCTGAGCCGTTTCATTCTGGTTTGATTTCAATAGAGCACGTGTACTGACTCCATGAGAGTGTTCGGACACTTCAATTACACGAACCTCCCTGTTAACAAAGCTCTTCCCATGACCATCTCTGATCGAGGCTGCATCAGTCAGCGCTTGATCACTTGTTGGTGTAACCATCAACGGTTGTGTATCAGAACACATCTTCCCATCCCCGGTGTTAAGCCTTATCTGGGTGTGGCTGCTACTCATTGGTTCCATCATTTATCTCCTGCTTATCTATTTTTTTCAAAACAATTGGATACCCTAGATGGAAGAAGGTTTCACTATGTTGGTACCATGGATCGTTTATTTACAGAACCCATGCACTTACACTTCTTCCTGACCCAACAGAAACCAGAGGCATCCGGGAGCCAAGTTCTGGTACTATGCCCGCTAGAAAAAATAACACTGGTCTGCTATCCATGCTGCAAGCTACACCACACCAAAAAAAAGCCCTCTCTGACCTGACACAACTGCTGGAAAAACGCATTCTGATCCTTGATGGTGCCATGGGCACCATGATTCAGGACTATAAGCTGGAAGAAGCGGACTACCGTGGCGAACGCTTTGCCAGCCATGCCTGCGATGTGAAAGGCAACAATGATCTTCTGGTATTGACCCGTCCGGACATTATTCAACAGATCCACCGTGAGTATCTTGAAGCCGGTGCCGATATTCTGGAAACCAACACCTTTAATGCCACCACCATCGCCATGGCAGATTACCAGATGGAAAATCTGGTACCGGAAATTAATCACCAGGCAGCCCGACTTGCCCGGGAAGTGGCCGATGAATTCACCCGGGCCAACCCGGATAAACCCCGTTTTGTGGCAGGTGTTCTTGGCCCAACCAACAGAACCGCTTCCATCTCACCCGATGTCAACAATCCCGGCTACAGAAATACCAGTTTCAACGAACTGGTGAACGCCTATCAGCAGGCCGCCAAAGCATTGATTGAAGGCGGCGCTGATATCCTGCTGATAGAGACCATTTTTGACACCTTGAACGCCAAAGCGGCCATCTATGCGGTGCGAGACCTGTTCGACCAGCTGGGCTTTGCCTTGCCGATCATGATTTCCGGCACCATCACCGATGCTTCCGGTCGCACCCTGTCGGGTCAAACGACAGAAGCCTTCTGGAATTCGGTCGAACATGCCCGGCCACTGTCCGTTGGTCTGAATTGTGCCCTGGGTGCCAGTGAGTTACGCCCGTATCTTGAAGAACTGTCCAACTGCTCAGGCACCTGGACCAGTGCTCATCCCAATGCCGGTCTGCCCAACGCGTTTGGCGAATATGACCAGAGTCCCGATGAGATGGCAGAGATTGTTGCCGGGTTTGCCCGCTCCGGTCTGGTCAATATTATTGGTGGCTGCTGTGGTACCACACCGGCACACATTAAAGCCATTGCCGACAAGGTTGCAGATATTCCCCGGCGAGCCATGCCAGCCATTCCGGTGGCCTGTCGTTTAAGTGGTCTGGAGCCATTTACCATTGATCGGGACTCATTGTTCGTCAATGTCGGTGAGCGCTGTAACGTCACCGGTTCCGCCCGCTTCAAACGTTTAATCATCGAAGAAGATTACGATACGGCCCTGGATGTTGCCCGTGACCAGGTGGAAAACGGTGCCCAGATTATCGACATCAACATGGATGAAGGGATGCTGGATGCCAAACGTGCCATGACTACATTCCTGAATCTGGTGGCCTCTGAACCGGATATTTCCCGAGTCCCGATCATGGTGGACTCCTCCAAGTGGGAGGTCATCGAAGCCGGGCTGCAATGCATTCAGGGCAAGGGCATTGTCAATTCCATCAGCCTGAAGGAAGGTGAAGATATCTTCCGCCGTCAGGCCCGTCTTTGCCGCAATTATGGGGCCGCCGTTGTGGTTATGGCCTTTGATGAGCAGGGTCAGGCGGATACCGAAGCCAGAAAAATAGAAATATGTCAGCGTTCGTACGACATTCTGGTCAATGACGTCGGCTTCCCGCCCCAGGACATTATTTTTGACCCCAATATTTTTGCCGTGGCCACCGGTATTGATGAGCACAATAACTATGCGGTGGATTTCATCAATGCGGTTCAATACATTCGCGAGAATCTGCCCCACGCCATGAGTTCCGGTGGGGTCAGTAATGTCTCTTTCTCTTTCCGGGGGAACAACCCGGTTCGGGAAGCCATTCATGGGGTCTTTCTCTACCACGCCATCAAGGCCGGATTGACCATGGGCATTGTTAATGCCGGACAGCTGGAGATCTATGAAGAAATTCCCCCGGAGCTGAAAGACAAGGTTGAAGACGTCATCCTCAACCGCTCCGCGAATGGGACTGAAGCACTGCTGGCCATTGCAGACCAATACCGGGAAGGTGGTTCTTCCGGCAAAAAAGAGGAAGATCTGGCCTGGCGGGAATGGCCTGTTAACAAACGGCTGGAACATGCGCTGGTCAAAGGCATTACCACCTGGATTGTTGACGATACTGAAGCGGCAAGACTGGCCGCCAGCCGCCCTATTGAGGTGATTGAGGGCCCACTGATGGATGGCATGAACGTGGTGGGTGACCTGTTTGGTGCGGGTAAAATGTTTCTGCCCCAGGTGGTGAAGAGTGCCCGGGTGATGAAACAGGCGGTTGCTCACCTTGTCCCTTTTATCGAGGAAGAGAAAGGCGAGAGCGCGCGATCCAATGGCAAGATTTTGCTGGCAACGGTAAAAGGTGATGTACACGACATTGGTAAAAACATTGTCGGTGTCGTTCTGGCCTGTAACAACTTTGAGGTTATTGACCTTGGGGTGATGGTTCCCTGCGAAACCATTCTGAAAACCGCAGTGGAAGAAGACATTGATATTATCGGGCTTAGCGGTCTGATCACCCCATCACTGGATGAAATGGTTTATGTGGCCAGTGAAATGCAACGTCAGGGTATTAAACGCCCACTGATGATTGGTGGAGCGACCACATCACGGGCCCATACGGCGGTAAAAATTGAGCCGCAGTTCCAGGATGATCTGGCCATCTATGTCACCGATGCCTCCCGCAGTGTGGGGATTTCAACCCGGCTGATGAGTGATTCATTAAAGCCCGCCCTGGTGGCAGAGACCCGCTCCGAGTATGAAAAAATCCGGATTCGTCACGGGAAACGGGGCAGCAAACGGGCACTCCTCACGTATCAGGAAGCCCTGGATAACGCCTTCAGACCGGACTGGTCCCGATACCAGCCACCGGTTCCGACATTTACCGGCGTTAAAGTGTTCGATGACTTCCCGCTGGAGGAATTGGTCAATTACATCGACTGGACTCCGTTCTTTATGACCTGGGATCTGGCCGGTAAGTTTCCCGCCATTCTGAAAGATGAAGTGGTCGGCGAGGCAGCCACCAGCCTGTATCATGATGCACGGCAGATGCTGGATAAACTGGTCAACGAAAAGTTGATCCGTGCCCGGGCAGCCATTGGTTTCTGGCCCGCCAACCAGGTCAATCACGATGACCTGGCCATCTATCAGGATGAAAAAAGAAGCGACATCAAAACAACCCTGCACCACCTCCGCCAGCAGGCACCAAAACCGGAGGATAAGCCCAATTACAGCCTGTCTGACTTTGTGGCCCCGGAATCGTCCGGTCTGTCAGACTATGTGGGCGGTTTTGTGGTGACCGCAGGTATCGGTGCAGACCAACTGGCCAGGCAATATGAACAAGCCGGTGATGACTACAACAGCATTATGGTGAAAGCACTGGCCGACCGTTTTGCGGAAGCCTTTGCTGAATGTATGCATGAAAAAGTACGCAAGGAGTACTGGGGTTATGCGTCCAATGAACAGCTCAGTAATGAAGAGCTGATCAGGGAGAAATACGCCGGTATTCGTCCAGCACCCGGCTACCCGGCCTGCCCGGACCATACGGAGAAAACGGCATTATTCGCTCTGCTGAACGGTGAAGAAAATGCCGGCGTGTCACTCACTGAACACTTTGCCATGATGCCTGCGGCCAGTGTCAGTGGCTGGTATTTCTCCCATCCTGAAGCGAAATATTTCGGCCTGGGTAAAATCGATAAAGACCAGTTGGAAGTATACGCTGAGCGTAAAGGCTGGTCTTTAGCAGAAGCGGAACGCTGGCTTCGCCCCAATCTAGGAGGCTGACCGAGAATAGACTGCCCTACTGCGGTTGCGATAAATTGGTCTAAAAATTCCTGCTTCTTCGTCAAATAGCCCCGCTATTCTCCTCAGAATCAGAAATTTTTATCCTCAATTTCTCGCAATCCTCGCTACGGGCGCTATTCTCGGTCAGCCTCCTGGGAGGCTGACCGAGAATAGGCCTGGTAACCGGAGGGCAGTTTGCCCTCATACTTTTCATTCCACAAACGTTGAGGATCTATACTCTGGGCCAAATGACAATCACGTTCCCTGTGATGTTGTAACAGATGTAACAGCTCTAATGCGAATTGCCTGATTGTTTCTGGCATGTCACTCAGCCCGGACTTTTCGACTTTTTTGAGATTTTCTGAAAAAAGACACTCAGGGCAGATCAACGACGGGTTATCAGAGAACCAGACACAATTACCCGGTTTCAATCCAGCCCGGGCGATTATTGATATAAACCATTTTATATCATCCATTTTTGAATAATCATCACGCCACAATTGATGAAAGCAACTCAGAGCTTCTAAATTTGTGGTTGTATGCCCCCTGAACCAGTCTTGAAATGCTACATAGCAAAGCCCAGCATGTCTGTTATTGTAAACATCCCCTATATACTTATTAATACTATTGAACCGGGAACCCAACGCTGAATAACATTTACTATTGACGCCAATAAAATCCACCAGATTAGCCCGCCTTTTATCGCCTAAATCTAATTCAAGATGAATGCCCATGTAGTTAATGTACAAATGTTGTAAATCCTTTTCTGCCAGGGCCATTGGAACAATCGGCCTTTTATTACTACGTATACTTACAACAGTCTGGAATTTTCTAAACTCTGCATAACTTGTATCCAGCAGTGCTCTTGTGTCAAATAGTTTGTTTAATTCCATATCATCCAGACAGGGGATATTCTCATCAGGCAAGCGCTGGAATGCGACCGATCTTACCAATTCACAGAATTCTTTTTTCAGTATTAAAACTTTGTTGATACCCAGTCGATCAATTCGTTCATGCATACATGTTGAGTATTGGATATCCTCATCAAGTTGATTAATAACGTTAATCATATGTTCATCATGGAACGAAAAACTACGTTGGAAAAACACATTCCGTGCAAATAAAGAACTTTGAGTATCTTCTTCCCGATCATCCCGAAAGGGTAACAATAGCCCATAGAGATAGAGCTTCTTTGCTTCATCAGTCATTGAGCTTTGATTTTCAGAGATATATTTATCACATTGGTCCTTCACCGACTTCATTTGGCTGTGTAACTCCAGCATACTATTCATAACATTTTTTTTGAGGAAATTTTCCACTTTCTCCTTATTTTCGTCCGGCCTTTGAGACATTAAAAAATCAACGGCTGAATGAACCGGAGCATCAATGATAATTTTCTCAACGGCCATTTTCACTAACGGCGATCGCTCCATAATCCGCAGGAACCCACTGAGCCATCTTAACAGGTTAATACTCAGGGGAAATTTGCACTGTTCCGGGCTAATAATGCACTCTCCATTGACAACAGCCCGTGACAATGCCATGACCTCAGCTGTGGTTAATAGTTGTCGGTTTTCAAGTGTTGATAAAAACTGCAGATTATCGGACACAGAACCTGATATTCTAATGCCAGTGATCGTTCTGTCTTGTATAGATCTGAACAAGGATACCGTGTTTTTGCGTTCAAAATGACTGGTGACCAATGGTTTATTGGCAACATCGGCAATGGCTTCTTGTAAATCCTGTACACATAGCGGTTTTGATGATGTTATGTTCATAATAATTTCAGGTTTCTGTACGGTTTTTTATTGGACTTTTTTTTGCCCGATAGTTCATAAATTCTGGAGATATTTAGCTTAATGAAGCAAAGGCTTGCCACCATTTTTCAGTTAGGCGTACCCATCATGCTGGCCATGCTTTCCCAGAGCATGATCAACCTTGTTGATGCCGCACTGGTGGGTCCCCTGGGAGAGGGTGCCCTTGCCGCTGTGGGTGCTGGCAGCTATGCGAATTTTGTAGCGCTATCGTTGCTGACCGGCCTTTCAGCGGCTGTCCAGGCTCAGGTTGCCCGCCGTGTTGGTGCAGGACGCCTTGATGAATGTGCCATGCCAACCAATCATGGACTGATGATCGCATTCTGCTTTGCCATGCCAGTCAGTATTATTCTGGTCATCACTTCCCCCTGGTTGCTGGCGTTATTTGATCAAAGCTCCCCCACCTTTAAAGGGGAAGCAACGGACTATTTTCAGATTCGGGTCATGGCCCTTACCGCAGCGGCCATGAACCTCTCATTTCGAGGTTTCTGGAACGGCATTGGTGAGCCAAACGGTTTTCTGAAACTGCTGGTCTGCACCCATATTTGCAATGTGATCTTCAGCTTTATCCTGATCTACGGAAAACTTGGCCTGCCGGCCCTGGGCGTGCAGGGAGCGGCCCTGGGAACCTTGCTGTCCATGTACCTGGGAGCCTTGCTTAATTTCTGGATGCTGAATAAGCGAGCCAGAAAATTCGGATTCCTGACGCACTGGAGAAATTGGCCGGCCTTAAAGCGCCTGGTTCTTCTGGCGATTCCTGACTCCCTGCAACAGACCCTGTTTGCCCTTGGCATGATGATGCTGTTTGCCATTGTTGCCCAATTAGGTATCCGTGAAATGGCCATCGCCCATGTGTTGATGAATACCTCTTTGATGCTGATACTGCCGGGTCTGGGTCTGGGCATGGCGGCCAATACCCTGGTCAGCCAGAGTCTTGGAGCCCGGGAACCAGAGGTTGCCTGGCGCTGGGGGCAGGAAGTCATGTATACAGCCAGCGCCGTGTTACTGGTACTGAGCCTGCCGTTGATTTTTACCCCGGAGGCTGTGCTGTCGCTCTTTCTCCATGACCCTTCACTACTGGCAATGGGCTCAATCCCGATGCAGTTAACCGGCATAGGCATTGTTCTGGATGCGCCCTCCCTGGTCTTTGTTCAGGCTTTACTGGGAGCAGGTGCCAACCGAACGGTGCTCTATATCCGATTTGTTGCACAGTGGTTGATTCTGTTACCGCTGTGCTGGCTTATAGGCCCTGTCCTGGGGTTTGGCCTTACCGCAGTCTGGTCAGTACCCATACTGCAGAGAATGATTACCTCGGTCAGCTTCCTGGTCGTCTGGCGCTCACGGCGCTGGAGTAAAATACAGGTTTAAGGAAGGCATTTTCCCGATTAAACAGCAACTCATCCATTACATTGGATTCAGAGCTGCAGTGTTAACCAGCAGCAAGCCGCTCAGGCAACATTCCGCCTTGAAGCGGGCTATGGCCAGGCTGCACTTCACCCCTGGTCAACCGTAAATGTCAGTTCGCTTTTTTCGCCGGCCTCTATTTTTTGCCAGTGTTCATCGAAATTGATCAGGTCATACAGTGAACCCCCCTCCTGAAGCCTGGCAAGCACCCGTTCATCTCTGGCCTTAATCTCTTCAGCGACAGGAATCAAATGTGCTGCTTCTTCCAAAGATAAAACCAGTACCCCATCATCATCACCGAAGATAATCTCACCCGGACGAACCTCTACGCCGCCACACTCAACAACCTCCCGGGTATGAAATATCCGTTTTGACGTGCCCGACATTGGGGTAAAAGAGTGTGCATAAACCGGAAAATTCATTGCTCTTACCGATGCCGTATCACGAAAGGCCCCGTCAATAACAAAGCCGGCAACCCCTTTTTGCATCGCTTCCGTTGATAACAGCTCCCCTGCCACGGCTAATACACTGCCCTGAGTCTCAATAACAATAACATCCCCGGACCGGGCCTCCTGAATTGACTTGATCACCGTGAGAAAATCATTATGACAGTTCACGGTATAGGCCGATCCAATCAACTTAAGCCCCGTCTGAAGCGGTCTTATTGCCGAGTTCATCACTCTCAGACGCTGGTCAGCATCCGCAAGATGGGCTGTTTTCAAATCAGCCAGGCGGGAACGTATTTCGTTTAACTCCATGGGGAACCTCAGGTACACCGGGTTTACAACTGACCTGACCGCCAGACTCTGCCGGTAAGTGCTGTCAGATCACCAACACAGGAGGCTGAAAAAGCAGAGAAGCCGAGCTCAGTACAAAAATTGATGAACTGATCAATAAAGCCAGCCTGTCTGACCAACAGGAAGACGATACTTACAAAGAGGCCAATGATTATAGCATTCCCGAGGATTTACAGTTCGCCCAGGAACGCCTGAAAAAGATAAAAGCAGCAAATAAAGCACTGGAAAATTCGGGTTGGAAATTTATCAAAGCCGATTTTGTTTATGATGCTGAAGCAAAAATACTCACGCAGGAATGCCGTTCCTTCAGGGGCCAGAAGAGATCATCATTGCACTCCATCGACCGATATTACCAACTACTAATAAGTCGATATTGAGGAGCGTTCCCATGAACAGATTTTCAAGGGTCAGATGGGTCCTGCTGGTCAGTCTCTGCCTGGCCATCAAGGCTTTCAGTGCCGGTCACAGCGTCCATATCCAGATGAGCAAGAAGGCCGTTGAGTTGGTCTCTGACCCGGAGTTGAGGAGTATCCTGCAAGAGTACCAGGCGCAGTGGGTGATTGGTTCTGGCCTACCGGACGGTGGTTACCTGAATGGTTATCCTTATGCTGAGATCAGCCACTGGTCGAAATTCCATCGCTCCTATTTCTCCCGGGTCCAGAAAACCTGCCCTCCTGACAAGCTGCAGCTGGCAGAGTGTAAAAAACTGGTTTCCCATTTTATGGGTATGGTGGCCCATGGCTTTGAGGATGAAATTTATGACACTTTATTGATGAGTTTATCCGACGAGGTGGATGGGCGTGGGGGGAATCATCTGGCCACGTCCAAGGATACCATCGTCGACAAATACGCCCTGTACGATTACCAGGGAGCCTACGATGTGCATCCTACTGCGGTATCACCGCTGGATGTGGTTTATCAGGCGCTGCAACCACTGCTGGAATCGAAAGTACAACTTAGCCACCTTGAAGAAGGACAGGGTAATATTGTGGCAGCAGCCGTTTGGGAGCGGCAGCTGGTCAATCCGTTCAGCAATCTTATGGACAGCCGGTTATACCCATGGCTCCGGCAGAACTACCGGGACGGCATTGGCGGTATCAATTATACCGGGATCAGTGTTGCGAGGTTATGGGATTACTACTGGGCAAGGTTCAAGGGGCATGATCAGGTTGAGCCACATTTTACGGTGTATCCTGAACCAGGGGGAACTATCGGCCTGAATAGCAATATTGGCCGTGGACGTTTTATGTTTATTGCTGATCGGCCACTTTCTTATTTTTACAGGGAACTTGAGCTGCAAAAGTTGATGCTCGATGGCTCGTGGCAGGAAATCGCCTCTGAAAATTACTATCGCTATGATGGTTATCTCCACGCTGTTTTTCCGATTGGAGGTTTTGTCGCCGGGGAACAGTATCGGGTCAAAATGTCCTATTCCGTTGATGGACTTCATTTTGACCGGGAACTGATATGGAATGCCACCGCAGCAGGTATTCCCTGAATGGCTAGACTGATATGTAATAAAAACATAACAGGGAAAGACTGATGACGTTGCCTCATCTTGACTCACAACAGGTATTACCCCCTTTCCAAGGGCCTTTGCTTCCCCCGGATCAAGTTTCAACTGACTCGCCAGGCAGCGTCGTTGTGGTACCGCCTTTAACCACTCCCCAGGATAATTTTACCGACATTGCCCAGGTTCCCTTGGAAAAGCGCACTATTAAGGTGAGCGATTACAATCTTGTCAATGAACAATCGCCCTCCCGATTAAAAAAACTGGCATCAGCCATAAAAATCATTGGTGCTAATGTCATCAGGGCAGTTAATGACAGCGTAACCACCCGGCGACTGCTGCTCAGTGGCCTGTTGGGTGGTCTGGTGGGGCTGACATCCGGCGTCTTGCTGATGGCCTCGCTGACCGGGGGTCTCTCCATGGTTACCCTGGTACCGTCACTCTCTATTTGCGCACCAGCGGCGGTGGTGGGGGCATTACTGGGGACTGTCGGGGGCATGGTCATGTTGGCAGGTTATGGTGTCACCAAAGGGCTGGTGCGCTCAGCAGCCTACCTCTGGCGTTCGCCGGAACAGCGCTTTCTGCATGATTACCGGCAGGCGGCAAAAGAGTTGGAGTCGCTGGAAGAAGAGCGTGTCAACAACCGCCACATGCGCTCTGAAAAATATATGCGGATTGGCATATTAAGAGCTTTTCTGGAGCCCCGGCGTGCTGAATGTCAACAGCTGTTGACCGCTGCCGGTGCCCCCGATAAAGTCTGGCGTCAATATGGCTTCCGCCCGGCCAATAATATTCCTCCCTCTTCGATGGTTTGAGTCTATTCCCGGTCAGCCTCCCGGGAGGCTGACCGAGCATTCCCCACTGAATTGTCAGAAAACTATTTTCCCTTTCTTCAAGGGCTTACCTGCCTGATGGTGGCAACTGCTGACGCCAGAATCAACGCTCACTGCGGGTGGCCTGTGGCTTGCATGTCTGGTGATGTTTTTTGTACGATGCTCCTGCTCTGGCGCACAAGAATTAAAACAGTGTTTACCGTGTCATGGCATTGCACACCTTGAATAGACTTTTTTACAACCATCACAAACTATTCTTCTTGCCGAATGTCTAAACTGTTCAAGATTGTAATATTCCAGAATCTTCAGTTAAGAGGATGAATTGTTAAGGAAGTGTGTTGTATGTCTCAGGCTGAAATTGTTCACCACTCGAGCAACGATGAAAAAGTCAGGGCGTTTTTCAAGGGTGCCGCAGCCATTATTCCGCTGACTGTTGCGGTCCTGCCCTGGGGTATCCTGACCGGATCTCTGGCTATTGAGTCGGGTTTTGACCCGGTTCAGAGTCAGGCACTGTCAGGCATTATTTTCGCCGGTGCCGTTCAGCTGGCCATTATGGGTATGATCCAGGCCGGAGTGGGTTTGGGCAGTATTCTGATTTCAGCCCTGCTTATTACCTCCCGCCACTTCCTTTACTCTATGGTGATGCGGAAGAACGTCAGCCCGCTGCCTCTCAGATGGCGTCTCGCCTTTGGTTTCCTGTTAACCGATGAACTGTTCGCCATTGCCAACCCCGGTCAGCTGAAACGCTTTGACCGCTGGTACGCACTGGGTGGCGGGCTATGCTTTTACCTGGGCTGGAATCTTGCCACCCTTGGCGGCATCATCGCTGGCGCGAGCTTTGAAAATCTTGATGCCCTCGGATTGGATTTCGCCATTGCCGCCACATTCATCGCCCTTGTTATCCCGAGTATCAAAAATGCCCCGGTACTGGTCTGTGTGCTCACTGCGCTGGTGACATCGGCCATTTGTGAGGTAATGCAGATTCAGGTCGGCCTGCTGATCTCAGCCCCCCTGGCCATGGTGGCTGGTTTTGCCTGTGCCAAAGCCACTGACAGAGGAGAAAGCTAATGGATACCTGGGTTATTCTGTTCATCGTCGCGGCCCTGGTTTTTGGCAGCCGCTTCCTGCTGATGGAGCCATGGTTACCCCTCAAACTCAGTGAAACGGTTCAGCAGGTATTGAGTTTTTCCGCACCCGCCGTACTGACCGCCATTGCGGCACCGATTGTCTTTATTCGTGATGATCAGCTCAGCCTGTCCATGGGCAACCATTACCTGATTGCCGGCATTATCGTAGTATTCCTTGCCCTGATGACCAGGAACACATTACTGACCGTCATCCTGGGTATGCTGTCATTTCTGTTGCTAAGACATGCATTGTAAATGCGGGAAGCCATCGGTCTGTCTACTTCCTGCTTAGGAATTCTCCTGACCCGAGTCGGTCTTTCGGTGGTGGGTGCTGATTCTTATCTCCAACAGATCAACAGTGCACCCGGATGTGGGGTGGCTTATGTCATACATCTCTGTCAGTTTACCGCGAAGCTTGCCAGTGTGAGGGGTCATGGGGATGGTAACGGTGGATTCCAGCTGATTAAAGGGGGTATATATTTCTGCAATCGATTCATTTTTCCAGTTCATTTTTTCATCGTAAACCCTTGTTGTTAGTGCAATTCTGGACGGCAGGCCATTTTCTGTTTTGATACGCAACTTCACGTCAGCTTCGCTAAACGTATGCGTGCTGTTTTTAATCGGCGGCGACTCCAGTACAAACGATGACTGCCCATCCATTCGATTCAGCACAGGAATGTTATTTTTTTCCCGATTCATGACGGTTACCAGGGTATCAAAAGGCAGCTTCTGAAATTCGAGATCAAACCGGGTTTCATGCCGATCTATTTTCTGTACTTTTTTACTGAATAGGGAGTTGGCCCAACGATCCAGCTGCTTTGTTGCTTTGACCAGGGCATCGTCACTGAGCACATGCTGTAGTTTTTCCATCATCATTCGTGCATCGTACAACCTTACGGCATGCTGGATCAGTTTTGGTGCCTGCCTGGCAATCGCGTTGCACTGATCACCGGTTTTTCCCTTCAACAGACAAATCTGCTTTGCGGTGGTGACCACCCGTTGCCCCAGATCAGACGGCGTGGGTTCAATATGGGTACCTTCAGAGAAATCATTGAACGTTTCGACGATGACCAGGTCGGGTTTTTTCTTGCGGACTTGATTCCAGGTTAATTCATAGGTGTTAGTACCATTTTCTGTCTCTGGCAAATAGGAGTCACAGTCGCTCCAGTCCGCTCCCCGGGTATCAACGCCCGGATATACCGGCATTGTCTTGATGCCGAGATGATCCTGGCTCCTTTGATGCCTGTCATCCAGATTATTGACGTAATGGCGGATATTTCTATGGGTACCGTATCTGACAAAATTGTTGGCAATGAAAGGATTTTTGCTATCTTTTGCCATCTGTCTTCTAGGTACCACCCAGGGATAATTACTAACGACCTGTTTTACAGTTGCCGCTTGCCACGCGCTCTTGCCGCTCATAGTATAAACCAGCCTGACTTTGGCCAGCTCCGGATTGTTCTTGAAAAACTGTTCCAGTTCTTTCTTATTCAAGGTCAGATCTGATCTGACCTTGCCCCAGAAGTTCAGCATAAACATCAACGGGTCGCCCCGATGGTGAATACAGTGTTCATCCTGATAGTAGCGCTGGATCATCTCCTCCAGTTTTTCTCTGAATTGGGCCTCTTTCTGTTCGGGTTTGAGATTGACGCTGGCCTTGACAGTCCACTGGGGAATCCAGAGTGGAACCAGCGCAAACTCATTGCCATGATTCTTGTCAGCCAGCACCGTTTTCATATTCACGATTGCCTTGTCCGCTGACGTCTGCCCTCCTGGAAAGCCCCACTCCACGACAAAGCCATCCAGTCCCGCAATTCTGGCGGTCAATAGTTGCCATTCGTAATAATGCAGGTTATCGATGGGACTGCCTCCCACCAGGGGCCTTGCCCCGGCACCAAAACCCGGGCGGCCTGAAGCGGTGTCGCAGGGAGCAGAGTTATCCGGGTTTCGCAGCTCATAGCCATTGTTAACAATATGCGTCCTGGTAATGGTGTGGGGATGCCGCATGCAATTAACTTCTCGATGGATAGACTGGATCTGTTTATTGGTGTGGTAATCAGCTAACACCATAATGGTTTTGTTGTCTGCCTCGTGCTGGCAAGATAGGGGCTTTATCTGCGCTTCGGATGATAATTGATCAGTGTCTACCCCGGAGGGACGGGCTTTGTCCGGGGTATCAGACAAGGCCCTTTTTTCCCGCGGGGAAGGGTAAACGTACTCTTTGATCGTCCGTATCACCCGGTCAAAAAGACTTTCAGGCCTGCTGGGCTCGACGTTGAGGTATTTACTGCAAAATTCCTCGTCGTCCAAATGGTTCAGATCATCGCAAAATTCGTCGTCCATTTTACCGAGATAAGGCTCGTCAATATCGCGGTGTTTAATGCTCAGGTTAAAAGCGATGGGTGGTTTCGTGTAGAGTTGAGAGTTGGAAGAAGGCAGTTCCGGCATATGAGAAAGTGTAGTATTGATAGGAAAGTGACTATTAACCATGATAATTACCATTCCTCATTAATTTCAGATGATGGTTTAATAACGTGAGATGGACGAATAACAGCATAAGCCCTCATTGATTTAGCTATATTCTGGATAGTAAGCCATAGACAGCTAACTGAAATCTCACGTGCCTACCACCAGTTTATTCGAGTCGTTGAAGATTTCCGGCTTATTTTGAACCAGAATGACATAAACAACTCATCTATAATGTTAATAAGCCACCTTATATATTAAAATTGTCGTTCAGTTAAATCATGAACATTATTTATTACAGCGAGAATGCATTTCGAAGCTTTAAGCTCTATTTTCTAATCCTTATTACACGACATAAATCTTACTTTTTCTGAATTGATATCTTAAAAGACCTCAACAAAGCCATACCGAAAAGCAAGGAATAACTGAAAACGTCAATGGTCAATTGAATAATATTTTGTGGAGCGAACACTCCCTGCATCGCTCACTATTCCACTTAATTCCACTCTGTCGTCAAGCTGATGAAGGTCTAATCGGTTTACCAGGTAACGCAGAAAGCTTCATATCAATGTTTTACTTTCGATTCATTAATCGGGGCCTAAGGCTTTGCCAGAAAGCTCAATAAACAGCTAGACTGATTGGGAGGTTTTTATGGATGAGACTTTATTGGGGGCATGCTCATGTACAAATTACTTTCCGCTATATTCCTTATTCTTCTTGTTGCCGGAGTTCTGGCCAGAAGCTTTGATCTATCGGTATACCAGGATGGCTACTATCTGCGCTACGAATTCCCACGCTACGGGAATGATACCTGGTTTGAAATCACCCTGGGTCAACGTCAGGGTCTGGCAGGTGTTATTGATCAGGTCAAAAATAAAGCCAGCAAATAACCACTGGCTTTATTTTCACGGCTATTGGCATGCCCCGCTACTTTTTACCGGAGCCTGTAATCGAACTCACCAGATTCGACACTGACTTTTTAAAGTCTTCAATGGCCGAAACACCCAGCTTTTTAACATCCACCAAGTGTGGCTCTGCCTTGTCCAGGTACTCATCAAGATGATCAACTTCTTCATGCTGCATATCCTGCCGCTCAGCCTCCAGCTCTTGTTCAAGGCGTTTCAGGGTTGCCTTGACCTCTTTGATTTGAGCCTTCAACTCCTTCTTGTGAGCCTTGTATTCCTTGAGTGTTGTCATCATGTCCTCCTCAGGCAGTGATCGCGATCAGGATAGCAGGTAGAATGAAAAAGACACCTACCACATAGGCCAACACCATCCATTTCTTCCGGCTGGCCGCCTGGGCAAAACGACGGGCAACCGTTGGAGGTATATTGCGAAGGAATGGAACGATGTAAATCAACAGTACGGCTGACACATTAAACAACAGGTGGACAAGTGCTATCTGCAGGGCAAAGAATCCCATGGCTCCCTGGACGGCTGTTGCCGCCAGCAAGGCCGTGATCGTAGTGCCGATATTGGCTCCCAGGGTAAATGGATACACCTCCCTGAGCTTGAAAATACCATTCCCGGCAAGAGGTACGATCAGACTGGTACAGGTCGAGGATGATTGCACGGCAATGGTCATCATCATACCTGAGAAAATACCCGTAGCAGGCCCCCGCCCAATGGCTTTGTGCAGAATCTGCTTGGCTTTACCCACCATCAGATGCTTGAGCAGTTTGCCAAGATAGATAATGGAGATAAAAATAAAGGCCAGCCCTGTCAACGCCAGGCAGACACCGGCCCACAGGTCCGGCAAAGAGCCATAGGCTCCCTTGAACAGGTCTACAGCAGGCCCTGTAAGCACCTTAACAAAGTTCAAACCTTTGATACTGACAGAGTCGCCGCCCACCAGCAGTCCGGCCAGAAAGTCAGACGACTTGGCCAGGAACCCCGTCATGATCTCCAGCGGGAGAAAAATCATAACCGCCATCAGATTGAAAAAGTCATGAACGGTAGCTGCGGAAAACGCACGACGAAACTCTTTTTTCTTACCGATATGGCCCATACTGACCAGTGTATTGGTCACAGTGGTACCAATATTGGCACCCATAATCATCGGAATAGCGGTGGCAACCGGAAGACCTCCGGCAACAAGGCCAACAATCACCGATGTCACGGTACTGGATGACTGAACCACTGCGGTTGCCAGTGCACCTGCCACCAGGCCCATCACCGGGTTGGTGGCAAAAGCAAATAACTGACGGGCACCTTCAGCGCCACCAGAAGCCCATTTAAAGCCGGAACCGATCATCCCGACAGCGACCAGCAATAGGTAGATCATCAGCGCCACTAATAGCCACTGAATAATCTGACCTTTCGGTTGCGTCGACTCGGCGGTATAACTGGGTTGCATTTGAACATCCTGCAAGGTGAATAAACTCGACTATCCAGAAATAACACTGGATGTCACGGCATCAAACTGGATTACCGAAAAAACGATTGTTCCATTGAAGGGGGACAAGCATAAAGAAACTGTAAAGGAGTCTCAAGCCTGTCCCGGAGAGAATTGAAACAAGAAAGCCAGTGTCGGTTATTCCAACATTCCAGTGTCAAATAATCAGACCAGCTCTCTGACCAGCAGCATCATCCCCTGATTGCCCGTTACCGAGACTTTGCTCCCTTTGGCGACAGATCTGTCCGATTCCACCTTCCAGAGTGTATCGCCAATGGCAAGTTTACTCTGCCCTGCTGGCAAGTCATGCTCAAGTACAATGGTCCGGCCTATTAACTGCGATGCCCGATTATTTAATTCGGGGCTGTCACTCTTGTTATTCACTTTACGGAACAGCTTCCAGTATGCCAGTGAGAGCAACAAACTGCCGGTACCAAACATCACCAGCTGAATGGGCCAGTTCATATCAGGCACCAGCCAGAGCCACAAAGCGACAACCGCAGCAGCAGCGGCACTGCCCAGCAGGAAACCACCCGCACCCAGGGCCTCTGCGCCCAGAAGCATAAAGAGCAGAATCAACCAGTGCCAGGGTTCCAGGGTAATAGCAATATCCATCAGGCCTCCTTCTCACTTCCCTTTTTAAGAGTGGCCTCTCCCACCAGCTCCTTGATACCGGCGATTGAGCCAATCAGACTACCAGCCTCCAGAGGCATCATGATCACTTTATTATTCTCTGCAGACGCAACATCCTTCAGGGCTTCTACGTATTTCTGGGCAACAAAATAGTTAATTGCCCGATGATCACCTTCGGCAATCGCCCTGGACACCATAGACGTTGCCACCGCCTCGGCTTCTGCCAGACGTTCCCGGGCTTCCGCTTCCCGCCTGGCGGCTTCAAGCTCACCTTCCGCCTTGAGGATCTGCGCCTGCTTTTCACCCTCGGCTACTTTAATGGCCGCTTCGCGGGCACCTTCCGCCTCAAGGATCTGGGCACGTTTATCCCGCTCAGCCTTCATCTGCCTGGCCATGGCTTCCACCAGGTCCGCAGGCGGGGCAATATCACGCAACTCAATACGGGTCACCTTCAAGCCCCAGGGATCGGTGGCTTCATCCACTTTTATCAGCAGGCGTTCATTAATCCGATCCCGGTTGGACAGCATTTCATCCAGTTCCATGGACCCTAATACCGCCCGGATATTGGTCATTACCAGGTTTTTCATGGCACGATCAAGATCGTTCACCTCATAAGAGGCTTTGACCGCATCCTGGACCAGGTAGAAACAGACCGCATCCGTGGTAACCTGAGCGTTATCGGCACTGATCACCTCCTGGGGCGGGATGTCCAGAACCTGCTCCATCATGTTCATTTTCTTACCAACCGTATCAATCACCGGCACAATCACATGCAGCCCGGGCGTTAACGTACTGGTGTATTTGCCAAATCGCTCGACGGTGTAGTTATACCCCTGAGGGACAATTCGTACACCAGTTGATATAAGAACAGCAATAAGGACAACAAACACAATTGCTGTGATTTCCATACCCATAGAAGGCTCCTGTTTACTGAATTTATTTATTCTGACGCGAAGTCCGACTTATGTCATCTCATAAGCCATGACTGCATCCTGGTCTCAAACAAAATTGCCAATAGCCGGTAACAATCAGGCCTGAAAAAGAGTTAATCATCATATTTTTGGCCTATGATTTGAAAGTCGCGGCTTGTTTATTGTGTGTTTTTGTGACACTTCCTTTGGCGTCCCTTTCGCGCTCTGCGTAAACGGTATTATTCTGGTAGCGCTCCCTTCGCTGCCTCCTTATGAGTTCCCTTCTGCGCTCTGCGTAAGCGGGGTCATTCTGGTAGCGTTTCCTTTGGAGCCCCCTTATGCGCGCCCTTTCACGCGCTGCGTAAGCGGGATCATTCCGGTAGCGTTCCCTTCGGAGCGCCCTCTGGCGTTCCTTTTTGCGCTCGACGTAATCGGGGTCATTCTGATAGCGCTCCCTCTCGCGCTCCCTAGCGCGTTCTCTTATGCGCTTGGCGTAAACGGGATCTTTGCGAAGCATCCTCCAGCGCTCCCTCTCGCGTTCTGCATAAACGGGATCATTCTGGTAGCGCTCCCTTCGGCGTGCCCTTCGGTGTTCCTTTTTGCGCTCGGCGTAATCGGGGTCATTCTGGTTGTTATTGACAACGGATGAAATTTGCGGGGTTGATTGACCTGTATCTGTAGCAGGCTGGATCAGAAAACGCTGATTTTCAGGAATATATGTGTGGGCATGATCATTGTTTAACGATTCTGTTCTGACTGGTGAGTAAAATAATTGATCTTCTTTATTATTAACGCTTGCTATCGACCTTTTTCCCAGCCGGGTATCATCAACTGGATTGTGAAAAGGCACCGTAGATTGCTGAAGGTACTTTTTAGTAGTTTCATCAGCACGCATAGCACATAGAATAACAGCAGCGTCTATAATGTCGCGGGAGAAGGCCACACCTGATGCGTGGGATTTAGAAAAAGGAGTATCCTGAAAACAGGATAAATGACCAGAAGCTGCATTTAATTGCGCAAAGATAGTAGGTCTATACATTGAATTACAGAATTATTGAATTTACCTTAAGACCATTATTTCTTATAAAAGTTCATCCCTGAAATACTCTATCTAATATTTATTCAGTAGTGGGTTAAAAGCCTGTTTGGGTATGAATATCCCCCCCGAATTACAACTTGGATGGTCAGTTGTCTGGGGGGCTGAGCGAAACTGCAAGACCGTCTCCACACCTACCGGATGACAAAGGGTGTGGAGATCTGACCAAGAGACAGCCCGAAAAGGCGGGGAGTGTATGATCAAAAGGCCAGCGACCATATGGTGTATTTTTCACATAATAAATCTGTCGATCAACGCTACTTCAAGACAAAACACTTGAGGATAAAGGCATAGTTAAACGCTTCTTCATCAATCCACTCATAACGCTTGCTGGCACCCGCATGGCCTGCGTGCATATTCATGTTCAGTAGCAGCAGGTTATCGTCGGTTTTTAACGCCCTTAAGCGTGCTACCATTTTGGCCGGTTCCCAGTAAGTAACCTGCTCATCGGATATCCCGGAGTTAAACAACATCGGAGGGTAATCCCTGGCCTGCACATTGTCATAAGGCGAGTACTGCATAATGTAATCAAAGTCGTCGGCACTGGTGACCGGGTTGCCCCACTCTTCCCATTCCGGTGGTGTCAATGGCAGGGATGCATCACTGATGGTGTTAATAACATCAACAAAAGGCACATCGGCCACCACACAACCAAACAGATCCGGACGAAGGTTGGTCACTGCGCCCATTAACAGCCCACCGGCACTGCCACCATTAATGGCAATCTGCCCTTTATCGGTATAACCCTGTTTGACCAGGTACTCCGTGGCATCAATAAAGTCATTGAAGGTATTCATCTTATGACGCATTTTGCCATTGAGATACCACTGATAGCCCTTTTCATCACCGCCACGAATATGAGCCGTTGCATAAACGAAACCACGATCCACCAGGCTGAAGAGCTTTGATGAAAAACCAGCGGTCATGCCATAACCATAGGAACCATAACCGTAAACCAGGGCACGATGGGAGCCATCCTTTACCAGACCTTTGTTATGAATAATGGTGACCGGAATACGCTCACCGTCCCGGGCAATGGCGTACTCCCGCCTGACCTCATATTTTTCCGGGTCAAAGTTGGGCGTCTCACGGGTATAGACCGCTGTGGTTTGAACCGTCTTCAGATCCAGCTCAAGAACGGTACTGGGCATAACCGGTGAGGAGTAATCCAGCCGAACGGTTGTGGCGTTATGATCCCAGTCACCGGAAAAATCCAGTTCATAGGCTTCGTCAGGCATGGATACCCTCTGCCGGTTACCGGACACCATATCCTGCACCACCAGCTCATCCAGCGCTTTGTCGTTGTTTTTCTGCTCAATAATCAGGTAGTGATTGTAGAAATGAATATCGGTGAGGCTGAGCGTGTTGCTTTCCGCCTGAATCAGATGCCAATGCTCCTGCTCCCACTGGTTTACCGATGTCTTATACAGCTGGAAGTTATTGGCACCATTAAGATTGGTGAGAATATAGAAGTCATCTTTATAGTGATCGAGGCTAAACACCACATCATCAGTGCCATGGGCAAACAGACGGAAATCTATCGCGGCGCGGGAAGAAACATAAACCACCTGACTGGAGCCGCTGTTGAGATACACCATAACGTATTCACGATCTGTGGTTTCCGCCAGCGAAAGAAACATCCCGTCGAACTCATCAGGTTTGGAGAACACCAGCGCTTTCTTTTCCGGTCCCTGATGGATATTGATTTTATAGACATGCTTACCACGTGCCTGCTCATCACGCTCAACCACCAGAAGGTGCTCATCATCTATCCAGAGTATGGAGCCGGTACTGTTATGGAAGGTCCAGTCACTGTCCTGCCCGGTCACCAGATTCCGAACCCGAATGCTTCGCTCCATGGAGCCGGTCAGATTATAACCATAAGCAAGAAAGGTATTTGCCCGGTTGGTGATGGACGGGCCAAACATGTAGAGGTCCTTGCCATCCGCCTCTTTGTTAACGTCCATATAAACCACTTCAGGCAGATCCATCGAGCCATGACGTCGACAGAGAATAGGATAGTTCTTCCCCTTCTCTTCCCGGTAATAATAGAGAAAATCGCCCTTTTTAACGGGCCAGGACTGATAGTCTTCTTTTATCCGGGACAGAATTTCCTGATAAAGCTGCTCCTGAACGACCTTGCTGTCTTTCATTTGGGTATCTTTATAATCACTTTCAGCGTTAAGATAGGCCAGCACCTCCGGGTTTTTAAAATCCAGATCGCCTGCCACAATCTTCTGCCAGTGCTCATCCCGCAACCAATGGTATTCATCGATACGGGTCTGGTTGTGCTGAATAATGGAGTGTGGAATTTTTTGAGCGACCGGAGCTTTCAAAGGGATTTCCTCAGTCAGTAAACATAATAAAATATGATTGGATAATATCATTCAAAACCATGACAGCACTTTCTCATGATCAACACATAATGAAACAAAGCGATCATAGTTGATGACTTCAAACGGCGCAGACACCGCCACCCCGCGAGCCTTTGCATCAATATCCATCACATAAACAGAGCAGCCATCCGGCAGAGCATTCAACCGGCTTGCCGGTGACAGCAGTTCATAAACAGCGTCTTCAATCAACAACACAGAATCGCCGCTGACAACAGCACGAACACAGAGTGCCATTGCCTGACCCGGCTTATTAACGGTATGCAGCGTACTCATCAGAAATTAAACACCCTGGAATGCTGTTGGATAAACAGAGGCAGCTCACCCTCGGCAAGCACTGTCACCCCTTCCTGAAGCACATCAGAACGGATACCCCGTTCCTCCAGTGACAGCTGATCCACATAAATGGTCTCTATGCCATATAGCGGCAGTACCTGAAGCATGGCGGCAAGATTCTTACGGGGAATGTCACCGGCCTCCTGCCCTTTCAATAACTGATAGACCCCATCGCCCATCAGTAAAAGACTGGTCTCAATATCATAAGAAGCGGATACCAGTGCCGTATCAAGTGCCTCACGGGCCGACTGCCCACTGTAAGGAGCCCGGCTGGAAATAACACACACAGAATGACTCATCTCAGGCTCCAAAAGTGATCAAGCGATCGGCCATCAGTGCGCCATCAAGCAACTGCCCCAGGCCGGAAAGCTCATAGCCCTTGCGGAGATTATGACCCGGCAGTTCATAACGGTCAGATTCTGCCTGATCCACAATACCCCGCCTTAATGCCGCAGCAATACAAACCACAGCATCCAGATTATGCGCCTGGACAAACTGCTGCCACTCTTCAGGGAGGTTGGACTCATCCTGAGGTGGCTGGGCAATGGCGGTCGCCGTGTTCACCCCATCCTGATAAAAAAACAACCGGACAATCTCGTGCCCCTGGTCCACCACAGCCCGGGCAAAGTGCAAGGCACTTTGTGGTGCCTGACTGTTGGCCGGAGCACCATACACGGCCAGTGCAAACTTCATAACAATAACCTTGCGTTAACAGAAAAAAATAGCCAAGCCAAACAAAAAAAGCCCCACCAAATGGCGGGGCCCGTTAAAAGCAAAATCACACATCAGTCGTCACTACTGGCACCCAGCAGGTGGAGCAGCGCAGTGAACAGGTTATAAATATCCAGGTAAAGGGAAACAGTGGCACGGATATAGTTAGTCTCACCACCGTGGATAATACGGCTGGTGTCAAACAGAATAAAACCGGACATCAGCAGCACAATCAGGGCAGACAGTGCCATGCTGGCAGCAGGGATATTAAAGAAGATCAGGGCAATACTGGCGACCACAGCGACAATCAGGCCAACCATCAGGAAACCACCCATAAAGGAAAAATCTTTGCGAGTGGTCAGGACATAGCCAGAGAGCGCAAAGAACACCACGGCAGTTCCACCCAAGGCCTGCATGATCAGGGATGGACCATTGGCCATACCCAGGTAATGGTTAAGCATTGGCCCCAGGGCGGCACCCAGCACACCGGTAAAGGCAAAAACAGCGACAATACCCTTGGCAGAATCAGCGGTCTTGTTAACCACGAACAGCAGGCCAAAACCGACCAGAGAGAGAACCAGCGCCGTCATCTGGCTGATCTGCAGAGCCATGGCAACGCCGGCAGTGACAGCACTGAATAACAGAGTCATACCCAGCAGCATATAGGTATTGCGCAGAACCTTATTGATTTCAACGCCTGCACCCAGGCTGGTAGAAGCAGCGGTCATTACGGGTTTGCGATCCATCTTTGTCATTCCTCTATATAGATGTAATACCAGTCATTATATCAGACCAATTTACTGGGGCTATAGTTTTAACAATTTCTGACATTTTGCCTATCTGAATGCTATCTACTATTTTTCACATTTCCTGAGCTGGGAGCATAGAAAAAGATTACCGTTTATCAAGGCGTTGACAGAATTCTGATTTCAGGTAGTATTTGCCTCGTCGCGGAGGGATGGCTGAGCGGTTGAAAGCACCGGTCTTGAAAACCGGCGAGGGTTAATAGCCCTCCCAGGGTTCGAATCCCTGTCCCTCCGCCATATCAGCACTCTTTTCTTCATACTTCGTGACAGAAAAATCATCCTTGGAGGGATGGCTGAGCGGTTGAAAGCACTGGTCTTGAAAACCAGCGAAGGTTAATAGCCTTCCCAGGGTTCGAATCCCTGTCCCTCCGCCAAATTGACGATTAATGCATATCACAGGGCATTTTCGTTTCGCGCCAAACATTGCGCATAGTACCTAATGGTAATATTCCAATACTCATGGTAGTAAGAGAGAAGGACTATGAGCACCCCGGGAACAAGGGTACTCTCAGGTGCCACTCGACTCAGAAACCCGAGTATCTTTGATGGCTGATCTGCCTTCAATTAATTTTTTAGAGAAAGAAGTGTCCGCAACAAGGAAACTGAATATTAATTCTCTGACAGGCAAAGGTAAATTCTTTGACCATAGTTCCTTTTTTGAATTGAACTCTCCAATTCCATCAGCCGAAGGGGGGGAGAATATAGAGATAAAATCAAATTTGGATGCTATCTCTTTGTACTCATTGCTTTCCTCCTTATAATCCATTCTCAACTGTAGCTTTGCCAGCTCAAGCCCCATAGAAGTAAGCACGGAATATAGTCTTTTATCCTCTGCACTATCAGCCAACTCACACTTATCAAAATCGATAAGCTTGGCTGTTTGAGAATCGTCATCAAACAAAATATTTGCTGGCTTGAAATCATAATAAATAACTTTGTTCGCCACTAGAAAGTCTGCTGCTTCCAAAAACTGGAATGCAAGATCCAAAATCAACTCCGGTGTAATTTTTTCAGGAGATTCCTTAATGTAAGATTCTAATGTGCCTTTTCCAAGTTCAAAGACCATATTGAGTTCATTCTTTTCTTTGAAAGCGCCATAATATTTGACAATATTGGGATGCTCTTTGTTTTTCAATACTTCTAGAATTCCAAGTTCTTTCTCAGCCATTTTTTCCAGTGCAGGGATGTAAATACTACGTTTTTTAATAGCGACATCAAGAATTTTCTCAGGCGTCAGGAGCTGCCCGGTACTAACGGCTCCTGAACATCCGGATGCAAAATACTCCCCTATTTTTACGGATTCACTGGAAAGCTTGTCACCATTGACGCTGAATTCATATGAGTGCCGGATATCGTCTTTGGCTTGCTTTTCTGCCTGACTATTTACAAGCTTTTGATCAGCTTTCTTGATACTGCCATAAGTAATAAGAGGCCGTGCAGGAATCTGCGATTTGCACTCTTGATTTGATGGTTGGCTCAGTTTATTAAGCACCCCTTTTTCAGTACGCACTTGTTGGCTACAGAATGCCCCTTCAGGAAATCTTTCGGTTGTTGTCTTAGTATCTGAAAGGTCGAACTTGCAGTCAGTTTTTATTAGTGGTTTGATTTCATTCATAATAAAATATCGTGGTTATAACGCGATGCTCGGGTTTGAAGTAAATACCAGGAAATGGAACTTTCCTGAACCATCAGGAATACATTGCACTTTTATTGACTAGTTCCGATACTAACCGTGCAAAGAAAATCAATCTCTAACCAGAGTGTTAAAAGGGCTAACAAGAAATAAAAAAAGCCTCTTTTTTGATGTTTGCCGGTGAAAGAAGGCATTAAGCTGAACAACTGACCGACGTTTGAAATAGAGAATGCTTATTTTTCCTAAGCCTTTTGAGCCGTGAATGGCGGCCAGACCGGGTTGATGTAACTTGGTAGATGCTTAGCTTGATGAGAATTCTTAAAAATCCACTGTAAGACCTCTTCACCAGCCATCACTGTACACCACCATAGCCCGGTCTATGCCTCACCCACCTATACCACTGCAGTCCCCTTTACGGTAACCTAACGACCATTTACTACTAATGGGCCGACAGAAGCACCAGACACCCCGCTTTCCCGCCCCGCCACCGGTTACCCTTTATGTCGCAAAAACTCACCCTCGAAACCCTCGAATCCTGGCTCTGGGAGTCCGCCAATATCATGCGCGGCTCCATCGATAGCTCCGACTTCAAGAACTACATCTTCGGCCTGATCTTTCTCAAGCGGCTGAACGACGTGTTTGAGGAACGTGTCGTCGCTATCATGGACGATGAACAGTGCACCCGTGCCGAGGCCATGGACATTGAAAAGGAAGACGGTGACTACTTTGTGCCGCTCAATGCCCGCTGGGATTACATTATTCAGCGCACCGAGAACATCGGCGAGGTGATTGACGAAGCCTTTGGCGATATTGAAGCCCGCAACAGCTATCTGGAAGGCGTACTCACCGCCATTCAGTTCGGCGATAAAGCCAAACTGGGCGATGACCTGCTGGCCCGTCTGCTGCGCCATTTTAACCGCTACAACCTCGGCAACCAGCACCTGTACAAGGCCGATATGCTCGGCGATGCCTACGAATACCTGATCAAACAGTTTGCCGACGACGCGGGTAAAAAAGGCGGCGAGTTCTATACCCCGAAGCCGGTGGTGCAGCTGCTGGTACGGCTGCTGGACCCGCAGCCCGGCCACACGGTGTACGACCCCACCTTTGGCAGTGGCGGTATGTTGGTGGAGAGCGCCCACCATGTGGCCGAACTGCCCGGCGGCCAGATTATGGGTCGGCCGAATGTGGCGCTTTATGGTCAGGAGCGCAACCTGGGCACCTGGGCCATCGGTAAGCTGAACCTCTACCTGCACAATATGAACGCCGACCTGCGCCGGGGTAATACCCTGGTGGAGCCGCTGCACCTGGAACAGGACAGTGTGCGTGTATTCGACCGGGTGATTGCCAACCCGCCGTTTTCCGCCAAACAGTGGTGGACGCCGCTGGAAGTCAACCTGAAAACCAAAGTGGGCAAAGATGGCAAAGAGAAAGAGGTAGCCCCCAACTACAAGAAAGAGGTCTACGACAGCTACGGACGCTTCGGTTACGGCATCCCGCCCCGTGGCTATGCCGACCTGGCCTTTGTCCAGCATATGCTGGCCAGCCTGAAAGACGATGGTCGTATGGCGGTAGTACTGCCCCACGGCGTGCTGTTCCGTGGCGGCGAAGAGGGCAAGATTCGTCAGGGCCTGCTTAAGGGCACCAGCGAGCAGCCCGGTGACCGTATTGAGGCGGTGATTGGTCTGCCGGAGGCGCTGTTCTATAACACCGGCATTCCCGCCTGCGTGTTGGTTATCAATAAGCAGAAGCCCGCCAACCTTAAGGACAAGGTGATCTTTATTGATGCCAGCGGTGAGTTTGCCGAGGGCAAGAATCAGAACCGTTTGCGGGCGCAGGATATTGACCATATTCATGAGGCGCACAGTGCTGCTTTTCATAATGGTGTGGAGGAGGATAAATACTGTCGTCTGGTGTCGATGGGTGAGATTGCTGGTAATGATTACAACCTGAATATTGCGCGGTATATCGATACTTCGGAGGTGGAGGTGCCGGTGGATATTGCCGCGGTGCTGAGTCAGTTGTCAGTGATTAGCGGGCAGTTGGCAGAGGTGGATGCGGAGTTGGATGGGTATTTGTCGGAATTGGGACTTACGTTTGTTTTTCCTGATGTGGAGGTGGTTTGATGATTAATGACAAAGCTCCTGATGGATACAAACAAAGTTCTATTGGCCTGATACCCAATGACTGGAAAACTCAAACTTTAGGAGAGCTGGCGACTATCAACCCCTCTAAACCCCAACTTGGTGATAACGAAGCTGTCACCTTTTTGGGGATGGCAGATGTGTCTGAGGACGGTAAGGTTATTGGAGGGGTAACCAAACTTTACTCAGAAGTATCAAGCGGATTTACATCATTTGCAGATAATGACGTATTGGTCGCAAAGATCACACCGTGCTTTGAAAACGGTAAAGGAGCGCATGTATCCGAACTGGAAAATGGCACAGGGTTTGGTAGTACAGAATTCCATGTTTTAAGAGTCAAACCTGATTCTGCTGATGCCAGTTTTGTTTATCGTACTGTCTATACAGAGCCATTTCGAGCTCTCGGCGAACGGAATATGGTAGGTTCAGCAGGACAACGTCGTGTGCCTGCTGATTTCATAAGAAGTTACGTTATCGCTGTGCCTCCACTCCCCGAACAGAAAAAAATCGCCCGTATCCTGTCGTCCGTCGATAGCAAGCTGGCCCTGATCGACCAGCAGATCACCACCACCCAAACCCTGAAAAAGGGGTTGATGCAGAAGCTGTTTACCCAGGGTGTCGGCACCCAGGATGCTGATGGCCGGTGGCAGTTGCATACGGAGTTTCAAGAAACGGAGTTGGGGCGTATTCCGGTAGGGTGGAAATGCTTGCCATTATCAAAGGTCGCAAGGATTTCTTCTGGTGGAACTCCAGCTCGAAGTGAACCAAGTTACTGGAACGGCGAAATACCCTGGGTAACAACCGGTGAGATATTCTTTAACACTATTTTCAAAACCAAAGAAAATATTACCGTTTCTGGGCAGGAAAACTCATCAGCAAAGTTATTTCCCGTAGGAACAGTCCTGATGGCAATGTATGGTCAAGGAAAAACTCGGGGACAGGTGGCGAAGCTAGGTGTTGAGGCAACTACCAACCAGGCTTGTGCTGCAATCATGCCTCATAAGGGCTGCGACTCTAATTATCTTTACCTTTATTTAGAGATGACCTATCAAAAGAATCGACAGTCTGGCAATGAAGGCTCTCAGAAAAACCTGAATGCTGCAATTATCAAGTCATTCATGATTCCATTAGCACCGTTTAACGAGCAAAAAGAAATCGCCCGTATCCTTACAACTGTTGACCGCAAACTGGAACACCTGCAAACCCAAAAAACCCAAACCCAGCAACTAAAAAAAGGCCTGATGCAAAAGCTTCTGACCGGCCAAATCCGTGTACAGCCCGACCCGCAGGATACCTAACCATGGATAACCCGGAACTGGAAGGCGTGGAAAAACCCGCCATTGCCTGGCTGGTCAAACTTGGTTACACCCATCTCAGCGGTGCCGACGTTGGTCGCCAGCAGGCGCACCGCCATATGGCTCCCATTCTAGAGGATGTGCTGGCTGAACAGTTGCTGCGCCTTAACCCATGGCTGGCAACACTGCAAAAAGAGAGCGGCAACAGCACCACCGCCACCGTCCTGCGGGAGCTGCGCAAGTTCTGGCAGGAGAACCTTCTGGAAGCGAACCAGAACGCCTGGGAATCGGTGATCCACGGCAGCAATATCCAGCTCAAGGATGCCCGTGGCCGCGCCCATAGCGTCCGCTTTATGGACCAGAACACCCCCACCACCAACCGCTTCCATGTGGTTGATCAGTATATTGGCAGCAACAGCGAGGGTGATGAGTTCCGGCCGGACCTGCTGCTGTTTATCAACGGCCTGCCCCTGGCCATGATCGAGTGCAAGGCCAGCCATATCAAACTGAGCAAGGGCATTAACCAGCTGCTCGCCTACCAGAACAGCCACCCGCGCCACTTTGTCTTTAACCAGGTCTGTGCGGCCATTAACCGCAATCAGGCCCATTACGGTGCCATCTACACGCCGGAAGCCTTCTACTTTCGCTACCGGCTGGACGATGCCGAAGAAGCCATCGTACGACAACGGCTTGGCACGGAACCCAGCGAACAGGATCGCCTGCTGTGGGCGCTGTTTGAGCC
Source organism: Thalassotalea sp. G20_0 (assembly GCF_017744175.1). Lineage (NCBI taxonomy): Bacteria > Pseudomonadati > Pseudomonadota > Gammaproteobacteria > Alteromonadales > Colwelliaceae > Thalassotalea > Thalassotalea sp. G20_0. The sequence continues at coordinate 61,650 of NZ_JAGHQV010000001.1, forward strand.
GACCCGCTTTGTGGAGCTGGTCTGCCAGTTTGTGCTGTTTGAAGTGGAAGACGGTCGCACCCTTAAGAAGCTGCCCCGTTACCAGCAGTGGCGGGCGGTGCGTAAGACGCTGGCACGGCTCACCAAGGCTGACGGCAACGGTGTGGTGGGCGCTGCTGGCAGCGGCGGCGTGGTCTGGCACACCCAGGGCAGCGGCAAGTCCCTGACCATGGCTTATCTGGCCCGCTACCTGCGCGCCGAAAGTGTGGGCCTGAATAACCCCAGCATTCTGGTATTAACTGACCGCACCGACCTGGACCGGCAGATTTTCAACACCTTCACCAATATCGGCCTGCACCCGCTCAAGGCACCGTCGGTGGCGGGGTTACAGCAGATGCTGGGCAACGACTACGGCAGTATTTTCACCAGCACTGTGCAGAAGTTTCAGGAGCGCGACGGCAAACCGATCAAAGCCGCCCGGCACGACCCGGAAGAAGACAGCGCCGACCACAAAACCCGCATCCGCCGGGTAGAAGACGGTGGCGACTATTTTATCTGCGAAGACAGCAACACCAACTTTGCCAAACTGGACGACACCGGAACACCGCTGCCCCCGCTCTGGCAGGAGATCAGCCGGGAAAAGGTCGATTTTCTGGTGCTCTCCACCAAGCCCAACTTTTATGTTCTGGTGGATGAGGCGCACCGCAGTCAGTACGGCTTTCTGGCGGCATTTATGCGGGCCAGCCTGCCCAATGCCAGATTTATCGCCTTCACCGGCACCCCCATTGCCAAAACCGACAAGGACACCCTGCGGGAGTTTGGTGCCGGGGACTATATCGACACCTACCGCCTGGACGAAGCCGTGGCCGATGGTGCCACCCTGCCCATCAAATACCAGGAGGGCATGACTGAGCTGACCACCGATACCGGGCTCGACAGCGCCTTTACCGACACCTTCGGGCAGGAAGACGAAGGTCGGCAGGCGAAACTCAAACAGGCGCTGCTAAAGAAACGACGCACGGCAAGTAATCGTATCGAGGCCAATACCCGGCATTTGATCGGTCATTTTCTGTCGTCGGTGAAAGCCCGGGGGTTCAAGGGGTTGCTGGTGTGCAACGGTCGGGAGATGGCGGTGCGCTACAAAGACACCCTTGACCGGATCATGGCCCAGCGGGCCGCCAATGGCGAAGAGACCTTCGAGAGCCGGGTGGTGATCTCCCTGGGCAATATCACCGACAGCCGCACCGGTGCCGATCAGGTGCAGGAAGCTGTCGGTAAGTACCAACTGGATAAACAGCTGCAAACCATTGAGGAGCGCATCCGGGCAGAATGCAGTGCCGGGATAGAGCCTGTGGCGGTCCCCAGCGATAAGATTCCGGCGCTGGTCAACACTCTGTTTAAGAAACCCTACGGCGATGAAAGCCAGAATGACGACAATGCCCCCGATGGCCAGGGCATCCGGTTTTGTAATATTGGCCTGCTGATCGTCTCTGATATGCTGCTGACCGGCTGGGATGCCCCCATTGTCAGCACCCTGTACCTGGACAAACCCCTCAAAGAGCACACCCTGCTGCAAGCCATCGCCCGGGTGAACCGCACCCGGAAAGGCAAGAATGCCGGGTACATTGTCGACTATTACGGCGTCGTCGAGTACCTGGACGAAGCCCTGAAAATCTACAGCGGCGACGTGCAACCAGAGCAAATCTGGACCGATATCAACAGCGAGCTACCCAAGCTGGAAGCGGCGCTGCAAAAGGTGCTGAACCTGTTGCCGAAAAAGCACGACCCGATCCACCAGCCGGAACCCTTCAAGCGCGACGCTGAGCAATACCTTGACCCAGACGTACGACTGGATGTGGTGGATGACTTCCTCGCAGCCTTCAAGGCGTTTAATGCCCACCTCGACACAGTGCTCCCCGATGAACGGGGTGCCCGCTACAAACCGTTCTTTCAGGTGCTGGCAGCGATCAAGGATGCCGTGCGCCAAAGCCTGCCCGATGACGCCTATCAGGGTCCAATGAGCCAGCTAGAGTCGGCCCTGCTGCAACAACTGCTGGACGATTACATCGCCGCTGATGAGGTACGCAGCCTGATCGGGCGGGAGGTCTCCATTCTGGATGCCGGTGATATGGAACGCCTGCGCAAGCTCAAGGCCGCAGGCAGTCAGGCGCTGGTGATGAAAAACCAGCTCAGGCACACCATCGCCGTGGGCATGCGAAAGAACCCCGGCTTCTTCGGAAAATTGCAGGAGGCGCTGGAGCAACTGCTGGCGGACGAAAAGGCCAACCGCATTGAACAGGCGGAGTTTTTGCTGCAACTGGAGCTGTTCTGCCAGCAGGTGCGGGAGAAAGCAGCGGGCGGTGAGCAGGCCGGGTTCAATACCCCGGCCGAGGTGGCGGTATTTGATTACCTGCGCAGCCAACTGAACGATGATAGTGAAACCGCCGCCGTGTGGACGCAGGCACTGTTTGCCGATCAGGAGATCAGCCAGACCATCGCCAGCCCGGTATGGCAGGAGAAATCGGAGATTCACAAACCGCTGCAAACCTGTATTCGCAAAAAACTGCGTACCCTGGCCGGTTGGGATATGACCGTGGCTCGTCAGCACGCCACCGAACTGCTACATATATTGCTGAATAACTGATGGGACGCCAAAAACAATGCCGGTGTTTGATTACGGGACGACGACCATCGAATGGGTTTTTCAGGCCGAACCCGGGTTGAAGCGACACTACATTACGGTGGAACGTGGCAGGCCGGTGTTGTTGCGGGGCAAACCCATTCACGAAGACCAGCAGCGGCAGTTAATCCGCCAGCGTGCCCGCTGGATTCGGGAGCGGCTGAAAGAGGTGAACCAGCCCCGCAAGGAGACGTTCGTCACCGGCAGCCGGGTTCTCTATCGTGGCAAAACCTGGTACTGCGAGGTGCAGCCTGCTCCGGAACTCAGCAAGCCGATGATCAGCTTTCGTAACAGCCGTTTCTTTATTCAGTCGCCGGAAGGTAACAGCCTGTCCCGATCAGCACTGAAAACGGCGCTTGATGCGTTTTACCGGATTAAAGCGAAAGAGAAGCTGATGCCCCGGGTTCGCCACTGGCAGCGTGAAACGGGCTTGCAGGCAGTCTCGGTGGGTTTGTTCAAGTTCAAGGGGCGGTGGGCCAGTTGCAGCGATGAAAATATCCTCGAATTCCACCCCCGCTGTATGAAGTTGGCCCCGTCGGTGCTGGACTACGTGATTGTCCATGAACTGTGCCATACGGTTGAGAAGAACCACAATCCGGCATTCTGGAACCTGGTGGAAAAACATTACCCGGACTGGCAACGGTGCCATGGGGAGATTGAACGGTTGGGGGTTGAGGTGTAATGATGGATGGCACTATCAAAGGAGTAAGGGATGACCATACCTGACCCGGTTCGGCTTTACCGGTTGGTTCATATTGACTGTCTGGCTACGCTGCTGCAGCGACAGGCCCTCCATGCACCCAACTTTGCCCCGGAAGACGGGCTGACATACAAAACCATCCATGATGCTGCCATCCAGGAACGCCGCCATCACAAGATAGTGCCCTGTGGTCCGGGTGGAGTGGTTCATGACTACCTGCCCTTCTATCTTGGGCCGCTGTCTCCCATGCTTTATAAGCTGAGTAAAAGCGGTGTCGGGGATTACCGTGAAGGACAGGCACCACTGATCTACCTGGTCTGCTGGGCTCATGAAATTGCTGATGCCGGTGCCCGCTTTGTTTTTACTGATGGCCACGGCATTGCCGCCTTTACCCAGTGGTATGATGACCTGACCCAGTTGAATCAGCTAGACTGGCCTTTGATATTGAACCGTGAGTGGGCCGATACACTGGAAGACAACGACCGTAAACGACGGAAACAGGCTGAGTTTCTTATCCATCGATCCTTACCCTGGTCGATGGTCAAGGGCATCGCAGTGATTAATGATGAGATGGCTGGCAGGGTCAGGGAAATGCTTAATCGGTTCCCCGATACCTATTCTCCCCCTGTTCGGGTCGTGCCACAGTGGTATTACCAGAGTTAACAATATGATCAAGCTTACCAAAGGAAATTTGCTGAAGTCTGATGCTGAGGCACTGGTTAATACGGTGAACTGTGTTGGTTATATGGGCAAAGGTATCGCCCTTCAGTTCAAAAAAGCCTTTCCGGAAAACTTTGCGGCCTACCAGAAAGCCTGCAGGCAAAACCAGGTGGTCCCCGGGCAGATGTTTGTATTTGAGTATGATGACATGCTCAACCATAAGACCATTATCAACTTTCCAACCAAAAGACACTGGCGGCACAATTCCCGGATGGAAGATGTGGTATCCGGCCTGGCGGCACTGATTGAAGAAGTACAGTCCCGGGGCATTCGCAGCATCGCCATCCCGCCCCTTGGTTGTGGACTGGGAGGCCTGCAATGGTCGGAGATAAAGCCCAGAATTGAAGCAGCCTTTGCCGCCCTGCCCGATGTGGAGGTGCAACTGTATGAACCGGCAGAGGCACCGGCAGCAGGAGACCAGCCCATCAGCACCCGCAGGCCAGCGATGACCCGCGCCCAGGCATTACTGATTCTGCTGATGCAGCGTTACCATCGGTTTGATTACCGGCTTACCCTGCTGGAAATTCATAAGCTGGCCTATCTTCTGCAACAGCAGGGTGAAGACCTGAAGCTGAAGTATGAAGCCTTTCACTATGGTCCCTATGCCACCAACCTGCGCTTTCTGCTGCAGAAAATGGAAGGTCACTTTATTTCCGGTATAGGCGACGATGAGAACCCGGAACGGGAAATAGAGTTACTGTCTGGGGCCGTCGATGAAGCTGAAGCTTATATTGGCACTGATCCTGATGCCCTTTCACGGCTGGAAGAAGTCTCCAGGCTGATTGATGGTTATGAAACGCCCTATGGCATGGAGCTCCTGACCTCCGTCCACTGGATTAACCGGCGTGAAGGTATTGTGGACTCGCAGGATGTTATGGCACGCATCCAGAACTGGTCAAAACGTAAGGGGCAGATGTTTAAGCCTGCTCATATTGAGGTGGTGTTGACACATCTGGGGCACTAAGGCTATTCGGGGGCTGGTTTTTAACGGGCTAAAATTCTGGCCCGTTAAATTTTATAGGCATACAGATATATCATTTGACTGGAAGCGCTGCCCGAAGATCGTAAAGGCCAATACAGTTTCTGACATACTAATCAATACCGGATTTGTTTTGTATGGAGTAACTCTGGCCCGGCTGATCTTGAAATCACGGATTACCATTAGCAGGATATGATGACAAGAATTCCAACTAACCGAACTCCCACTCACCCTGGCGAAATGCTGCGGGAAGAGTTCCTGCTACCAATGAACATAACCCAGCAAGAGCTGGCTATGGCGATTCATGTCCCTTATCAGCGGGTCAATGAGCTGGTCAATGGCAAACGGAGACTCACTCCCAGCACCGCCCTTCGGCTTGCCCGCTTTTTTTGCATGTCCGCAGGCTTCTGGCTGAACCTGCAACAGCGATGGGACCTGTTCAAGGTGCAGCAGGCAGAGCAGGATGACATTGAGCGTATAGAGCCCGTCCAACGGCAGAAACAGGCCTGAAATTTTCGTCTTTATACCTGAGAACCACTAAAGATTACTGTTCGATCGTACGATGAAAGACTATCAAACCTCATGGAATAGAGATAATGAAAATAACAGAAAGAACCGAAGCCGCCAGAGGAGTCTACGCGGAAACTTTACAGTCTCACAAAGGCCCTCTGAAAACCTTGATCGCTCTGGCCGGTGCTGCGAATTGCTTCCTCAACAGTCGGAAAGTGCAAAACTGGCAAGAATCGAATACAGCCACTATTTCTCAGGCTTCCACAGGTCAGGAGCCAGAGGCGCTGGTAAAGACAAAAATCACAGAGCGCACCGCAGCCCCCTTAGATATGCAGGGTGAATTACAAGCGGTATTTGCAAAAAGAGCGTTAACCGGGGAATCGCAAGGCAGTGACAGCGAGTTCGAGACTGAATATGATTCTGCCGGTACAAAAGAAGACAATCAGGAAGCGTCTGTTACGGAACCAGAGAAAATAACGAAACAGTCTGAATCCGCAGACGACAAACTTATACCCGGCGGGGTGGAAAGGCTTAATCACCAGGCTGCGCGCGACAAAATAAAAGTTCGCCCGCAACATCGCAGACCCCCTACCCGCAATCCTGGCCGTCACTGATGGACAAAAGGCAGAGCTTTAAATTATGAGTATTGACAGGAAGTGATCGTCCGCTATCCGCAAGCCTGGTGCAGATAAAACAACAGGATGGGAAAAAATCGAAAAACGGGAAATCCTGAACCCATTAAACTCGACACAAATGTGACAATCGTTCCAAAGAGCACTGCAGGCGGTGAAACAGAAATCAGCCTGAAAGAAAGTATTGCCAATAATGAACTTTTCTAAAATCAGAAAGTCTTAATCTGTAATTCAACAATTACATACTTCAATAAATTGATGAATCTCCATAATAACCTGTCTTTTTTTGATATTGCTTTTGAAGAACTTTATCATAACATTTTAGTTGAACCGCAGTATCAAGACAGTAGACATGAAAAACAATTTACGCATCAAGGTATATCTGTTCAGGTGCTACCCACTTATTCTGTTTTCAATAGTCAGTCAGATATAGACCAGAATGAGGCTCTCGGTTTTAATCCATTGAGTGCATATAATATTGAAACACTATCACCAGATGATTCATCAGACTCATTATTAAACGATATGTTTGAGATGACAAAATATACTTCCAGTGAATGTAGACCCTGGAATTCTGGTAATAAAAACGTTAACGATGAACCATCATCAATACCACACACCAATTCCATTCAACCTTTCTTAACGGGGACCGAGCCTGAGATTGAGAAACCCATGCCAGCGCACCATTCAAATCCGGGTTATCAGTTAACTGATTTTCCAGCCATACTCTCTAATCTGCAAGATTTACCAGCAGATGCTGTAGTTAACCCGCTAAACCTACACCAAACGACAAGTGATAACCAGAGTACCCCAGCAGAAGCAGTGACTGATACTAATGCTTCAATAGTTGACTGCCAAAGTGTGTGCAAAAGGCCTTGCCAAAAGGAGCGTCGCAAAGATCCCAATTACATGAAGCAGCTCAGGAAGCGCAAAAGGGAGTGGGTAAGAGAGCGTCGCAAAGATCCTGCTTATCTGGAGCGCCAAAGGGAGCAGGCAAGGGAGCGTCGGAAAGATCCCGCTTATGCAGAGCACCGCAGGAAGCAGGTAAGGGAGCGGGCAAGGGAGCGTCGCAAAGATCCTGTTTATGCAGAGCGCCAAAGGGAGAAGGCAAGGGAGCGGGCAAGGGAGCTTCGGAAAGATCCCGCCTATGCAGAGCGCCAAAGGGTGAAGGCAAGGGAGAGGGCAAGGGAGAAGGCAAGGGAGCGTCGGAAAGATCCCGCTTATGTAGAGCACGAAAGGAAGAAGGCAAGGCAGTGGTCAAGGGAGTATCGAAAAGATCCCGCCAATGTAGAGCGCGAAAGGAAACGCCGCATGGAGTTGGCAAAGGATCGTCGCAACAGAGTGAGCATCCTGATGCACCTGAGGAAGCGGCAAGAGGCGCTTGAAAATAAACTTCAAAAGGACTCTTGATGAAGAGAGGAGCTTTTATAAGAGGGAGTAGTCCGAAGACTTAACTCAATAATTCAATAACTCAATGGACAACTACAACAACTCGCCTACATTTAACCTTGACTTTTACGACCTTTATTTTGGTTCATGGGATTTATTTAATCAAGAAGATCAATTTTGCAAACGTGAACAAGAGCCTGCCTATCAAGGTATGCCTGTTCAGGCTATGGACACACCTCTTTCTGTTTACCATAGCTCTTCAAACATTCAGAGAAATAACGTTAAGCCTCTTAATCTACTGCATGATTATAAAATCGAACCTTCAGTGCTAATCGGGAAAACAGCCTTTCCTGACACTGACAATCCCATGAAAGCGCAATCAATTCCTGATGAATATATACTATGGAATCCTGGTAATGAGCCCACTAATAATCTGCCATCACCAATGTCAGACATCAGCATGACTCAGCCGTTATGGTTACCGGAGAACAAGTTTGAAATCAGTAAACCAACACCAGCGGACCAATCGAATCAGGGAGACCAGTTAACAAATCTTGCCAAAAGCTCTGAGCCAAAAGATGTACAACCAGTTGGTGAAGTTAACCGGCCAAACCTGAAGCGGGCATCAAGGGCAGAAGACATTGCCGAAGGTAACTCTTCAATAGTTGAACGACAGAGAGCGTTTTACAAAGATCACACGTACGCCAGGCAGCATAAGCATCACAAAAAAGAGCGACAAAAACAGCACCTGAACGAACAACAAAGGCAACGTCAAAGGGATCGCAAAAGGGCTCAGCAAAGGAACCGTAAAAGGGAGCTTCGCAAAGATCCAATTTACGCAGAGCTGGAAAGAGAACACAAAAGGCAGCGTATTCAGAATGATCCTGATTTCGCTGAGCGCCAAAGAGTGCACAGAAGGCTGTTTCGTAAAAAATCCCGTTTACGTAGAGCACTGAAGGACTCACCGAAGGGTGTTCGATAAATAAGGAACTTTAACAGGATGAAGCGGTCTTAGCCTATAATTCGATAATTCGATAATTCAATGATTCAATGAACATATTTAACACAGACCCAAATAATATTTCCGGACTTTCCTGTTTTCAGGAGTTACCGGTAAATTACTTACCAACAACTGCTGCTCCAGATTCACACTTGAACTGGCATGGGTATTTTTTGCAAACACCGGCCCCTTATCAATCTGGAGAATTAAATCGGCAATTCACAAACCAGGGCATTCCCTGTTCTGCAAGAGCGCTGGACGATTTCTCAATTTCTACTTTACCACTGATTGAAAATACATTAGGGCCTTCCGGGTTTTATTCACAAGATAACCTTGATACCTCCCCCCCTTGTGAATTTTTAGATGATCGTTTTTTCTCCACGAATTCAACCTCAACAGGCTTCCAGCAATTACCTCCGGTCTATTCATCAGTTACTTTTCCTCAGCAGTCATTGCATCCCGTTGCTATAGTTGGGGCGTTAGATAAAAGCACTGACCAGCAAGTTTTCACTGAACCGATGCAGTATAATGCAACTGCATATTGCGGATCCGGTGAACTGATACTCCCTGCACCTGAAGAGACTTACGCTTACGAAATTAATAAACCAGGAAGAACAAAAGCATCTGTTAAAGCCAGCCGGGCCAGATACGCCGCATCCGCTAAAGGCAAGGCATGCCAGGCCAGATACATCGCATCCGCTAAAGGCAAGGCAAGCAAGGCCAGATACCTTGCAACTGATAAAGGAAAGGTATGCATGGCCAAGGCCAGTACAAAGTATAAAAAATCCGATAAAGGCAAGGAAACCAATGCCAGAGCCAGTGCCAAATACGAAAAATCGGCAAAAGGAAGAGAAACCAGAGCCAGGTACGCCGCATCCGATAGATACAAGATGAAGAGTGCCATAAAGCTGGCAAGGTATAGAGCCTATCAATCGGCAATAAAAAAAGGCATGAGCGAAGCATTGGCATTAAAAGTGGCAAAGTCAGCAGCTAATAAAAAGTTGGCAGAATTTTCAACAACGTCCCCCTCTTTACCTGTCAGTCAAAAAGATGATGAAATACATACAGCCCAGATTGAACAACATTATCCCCTGCATAAACGATCAACTATTTCAGGACATGAAGCTGTTGGTCTCAGTCTTCTGGATATTTGGTCAAACCAGACTTGCATGGGAATTCCGCAAAATCCATAAAACTGACAACATCTATATTACGTTCACATTGACATAAATATTGACTGCTCAGGCAGCGACTTTTGCCGTGAAAAATATTTTGCGTAACCATTTTTCATTCCTGAGGGTGGCGCAAAATATTTTCACGCGCCATGGGCATTTGTAATAAGAGTTGAATGGAAGCATCAATTAGATGATACATCTGCTTTTTCTACTCGCTTACAAAACTGCCTGCGACTCAATCTTGCCCCCATATCCAACCACTCTCTTATTAAAGAAGGTCTGCCATCCTCATTTATTGCCCTGAGTAATCCATCGTTCAGCTCAGCTTGTATATCAAAATAAACCTCTGCACCCAGTTCGAGGAGATATGCAGCAGAATTAGGTTGATTATCCTGGAGTTTTGCCTGAAGCATTGCATTAAGATTGTCCTGACTGTAAGGGTTGTTTGCACCTAAACCTATCCATTCTTTTACACCTGGGGTATTATTATCTTCTGCATAATACTGGGCGGCAAGATTTATGAAATGCCTCGTTTTATCGGTTTTTTTGGCACCCAGTTTCAGCCAATGCTTAAATTGCGTAATACTATTTTCCTGGGCAGCCCTTTCCAGATTTGAATCAAGAATCGTTTGAAACTCAGGTTTAATTTTCGCCCCAGCTTCTTTTAAATAGACAGCATCTGTCGGATCAGGTCTATTTTCACGAAGCATACTGGACAGAAAACCATCAAGTTGTTGCTGAAGATTTTCCAGGGTTGCCCCCATTGCCACACAATCTAGTACGTCAGATGCAAGCTTCTGTTTCAGGGATTGTTTTAACCATTCATTTAATTTCAGTTGGACGTCACTATCTACCGAGGCTCCCAGATCGCACCATTGTTTAGCTTTAGTCACTGTAGTAGCTTTTTGCAAACCTTCATTAAGTTTCTGTTGAAAGTCGGGTATCATCGCCCCCAGAGACAACCAGCCTCTGGCAAAAAAGGGGTTATTGCTCTCTATCATTCTTTTCAGGCCTGAATCCAGTTTATTTTTAACTTCAGTATCTATTTTCGCCCCAATATCCAGCCATACTTTCATATGAAATGGATTTGGAGGATCTTTATCAAACTCTCGTTTCAAGCCATTATTTATCTTGCGTTGAATATCCAAACCATGCAGCCCTGAACCATTAAGCATCATTTTTAATACGCCCGGCAATTCCAGATCATCTATTAGAGAAACAGGAATATATTGACAATTGGTAATAGCATCGAGCTTTTTATTAATGTAAGTAATCGAATACTCCTCAAGCGATTTAACATTTATTTTTTTTATTTCATCAATAAGATATTTAGATAATTCTGGAGTTATATCATCACCATCTTTGGCTAACTCTTTATACAATATTCCCTGCATACAATCTCGATAAGCTATATTACCAAGCATTATTGTCACCCTGTCATATTAATTTTCAAAACTTTTGTGAGTGAAATCTTAAGTGATCCTCAATAAATGTGGCAATAAAATGATAGGAATGATCATATCCCTCCTGCATCCTTATGGTCATTGGATACCCTGTGTCTGCAACTGCTTTTTTTAATGCATCCAGATGCAACTGTCCGTGCAAAAAAGTATCCCTGCTGCCCTGATCCACAAGTGCTGGAACCGCTTCAGGTGATATTTTCAGCAGCTCGCAGGCATCATAGTGTTTCCATTGCTCGCGATCATTACCAAGATAGCCCATAAATGCTTTTTGTCCCCATGGCGCATTGACCGGATTGCAGATCGGACTGAAAGCAGACACCGATGAGTAACGATCAGGGTTGTGCAAAGCAATCACCAGTGCACCGTGACCGCCCATGGAATGACCGGCAATACTCCGTTTATCATTAACAGGAAACTGTTGTTCAATAAGTTCTGGCAGCTCAGAAACCACATAATCATACATTTGATAGTGTTGACACCATGGCTGCCGGGTAGCATTCACATAAAACCCGGCACCAAGCCCGAAGTCGTAGGCAGCATCAGGATCATCCGGAACATCATCCCCCCTGGGACTGGTATCCGGTGCAACAATCGCAATGCCCAACTCTGAAGCTACCCGCTGGGCTCCTGACTTCTGCATAAAATTCTCATCGGTACAGGTCAGCCCGGACAACCAGTAAAGAACGGGAACCGTTTTGCTCTGGCTTTCAGGAGGCAGGTAGATGGCAAAACGCATGTTGCAGTTAAGGGTTTGTGAGTCGTGGGTGTACTGTTTATGCCAGCCACCAAACAGCTTATTACTGCTGATATTCTCCAAAGACATAGACCTTGCTCAATACGGGACAGGCTTTACTGAAAAAAACCGTAAAGCCCCGGTGAAAAAAATAACCGATGGTGCAGTTAAGTAGTTAACCAACTACTTATTGCCGGTAATGGATCACAGAGCGAATACTCTCGCCCTTGTGCATCAGATCAAACGCCCTGTTGATCTCCTCTAATGCCATGGTATGGGTGATAAAATCGTCAAGCCTGAATTCACCCGCCAAATATTGCTCTACAATGCCCGGCAGCTCAGAGCGGCCTTTCACTCCTCCAAATGCGGATCCACGCCATACACGCCCGGTCACCAGCTGGAATGGACGGGTGGCTATTTCCTGACCAGCACCCGCGACACCGATGATAACCGACTCACCCCAGCCTTTGTGACAGCACTCAAGTGCAGAACGCATAACGTTAACATTCCCGATACACTCAAAGGAAAAGTCAACACCACCATCGGTCATCTCGACGATCACGTCCTGAATCGGTTTCTCAACCAACGTTGAATTGACACAGTCAGTGGCTCCCAACTTGCTGGCCAGTTCAAATTTTTTCTCATTAATATCAATCCCGATAATCCTGCCAGCACCGGCCATTCTGGCACCAATGATGGCCGATAGACCAATACCGCCAAGACCAAAGACTGCAACGGTGTCCCCGGGCTGTACCTTTGCGGTCTTTAATACGGCCCCCATACCGGTAGTGACCCCGCAACCCAGCAGACAGACTTCTTCCAGCGGTGCATCAGGGCTGACTTTTGCCAGTGAAATCTCGGGTAACACGGTATACTCGGAAAATGTCGAACAGCCCATGTAGTGATAAATGGGCTGACCATCCTGATAAAATCGGGTCGTACCGTCGGGCATCAGCCCCCTTCCCTGGGTTTCACGTATTTTCTGGCAGAGGTTGGTCTTACCCGAACGGCAAAATTTACACTCACCACACTCCGGCGTGTAGAGTGGAATGACATGATCACCAACGGCAACGCTGGTCACGCCCTCACCCACCTGTTCGACAATCCCGCCACCCTCATGACCAAGAATGGCAGGAAATACCCCCTCCGGGTCATCACCGGACAAGGTAAAGGCATCGGTATGGCAAACACCGGTAGCAACGATGCGAACCAGCACCTCGCCAGCCTTTGGTAACATCACATCGACTTCTTCGACCGACAACGGTTGGCCTGGTCCCCAGGCAATGGCCGCTTTTGATTTAATAAATTGATCGGACATTACTATTCCCCAATATCACTTATTTTTAGAACAACACCGATTACCGTAGCTGAAACCAACAGTTTAACAATGGCAGGAGACGCTGCAAGGGGAGATCAGGATCACGGCTACGGCGGCTCAGGGTGAGCATGTCGATATGCTCGCCATCGCGGACTGGATAACCGAGTGTTTGTTGACTTGCCTGCAGGAAGATGACCGTAAAGACTATGGCTACTCTCAACCTGATTACAGGAAAACCATCAGGACAATTATTTCTGTTTCTTCTTAACGACAAAGGCCACCTTTCGGTGGCCTCCGGGACGTTGAATCCAAACTCAATTCATTACTGATTATCAAGAAGGATTTTTACCTTACCTCTCTCCTTCAGACTGGCAAGGTAGTCATCAAACATGACGCGCCCATTGCCTGCAGCAATAAACTGACCCAGCCCTTTGAGCTGCTCAGGATTTGCCACGGCCTCACCGGGGTAGATGGCGCTCAGGCCAACCACTGCATAATCACCATTTGCCAGAGTGACTGAACGATAGGCGACACTGTTTCCAGGATGCGGCATTTTAAAGGCTTCCTGCAAGAGCTGTGCAGGCACACCGGGCATATTCCTGCTGGTTGCAGGACTCTCAACCACGTCCAGCTTCTGTTCATCAGCCAGCACGTTCAGCGCTGTGCCGGACTGCAGGGTCGTCACCATCTGTTCTGCACGGCTGGCCAGCTGTTGCCGTGCGCGGCTGTTCTTCAGGGCATTAACGATGGTTTCTTGCACATCAGCAAGGGGTATAAGCTCAGGTTTTTTGTGTTCCTTGACCCTGACCACGACAGCCTGTTCCGGAGTAATCTCTATCAGCTCACTATTGGCACCAAGATCCAATACATCATCACTGAAAGCCGCTGCCGATACCCGGGGATCGGCGGCAATACCCGATTCAGCACCGTTTCGACCAAAGGGCTCACTGGTCATTACGGTCAGGCCCAGCTGCTCTGCTGGCTGAGCCAGGTCGGAAGCCTCAAAGCTGATATCCGCGAGCTGTCTGGATTGTTCAATAAACAGAGAGTCAACTTCATTCTGCTTGAGTGCTGCTTCAATATCTGCGCGCATCTCATTCAGCGATGGTACATCTGCTTCATCACGGGAAGTTACTTTCAGGATCTGTATACCGAAGTCCGTTTCGATGGGCTCAGATACCTGACCAACGTTCAAACCCGCAACGGTATTGTCAAAAACATCGCCAAAAAAGCCCGGCTCAACAGCCCCCAGATCACCGCCGTTCTCAGCGGTCATCGGATCATCAGAATAGGACCTGGCTAACTCGGCAAACCCGGTTCCGGCCTGCAGTTTGGCAACCACTTCATTAGCCCGGGCTTTCGCTTCATCAAGGGTGCGATCTTCACCGGTCTGAATCAGGATGACTGAGACATGGGCATTATTGCCAGCCTGTTGCTGCAACTGCTCGATACGATACTGGTATTCAGCTTCAATATCTTCAGCAGAGACTTCGATGCCCCTGGCAATATCACCCTTGTGCAGAACCACGTAGTTTACGACAACCTGCTCGGGCGTCATAAACTGATTCGAGTTAGCTTCATAATAATTAGTGATCTCTTCATCGGCAGGCGTAATGGCCTGACGAACCGGTTCCGCCGACAGCACAACCCAGGTGAGGTCCCGGGTCTGACCTTCAAGACTCTGCAGTCGTTTGAGTTCTTCTGCCGTCACAAATTCGGTATTGGCAACCCCGGCGCGTAATTGCTGTAAGAGCGTTTCTTCACGGATGGCGTCGCGGAACTGCAATGGTGTCATGCCATAACTGCGAACCATCATTTGAAAACGGTCGGCATCAAAGCGGCCGTTTTGCTGAAACTGCGGCATGGATACGATCAGCTTATCAATCTGGGCTTTGCCAATATCCATTTTCTGATCTTCAGCGTTCTGCAGTAGCAACTGACGATCAATCAGGGCTTCAAGAACCGAGCTTTGCAGTAACTGATCGTCCAGCATGGCAGGATCAAACTGACCGCCCATTTGCTGAATCAAAACCCGCCGCTGCTGGTCAACAGCCTGAGCCAGCTCTGCCCGGGTTATATCCTTACCATTGACTGACGCCACTTCCGGGTTGTTTGGATTGGGCGCAAGCGTTTCCAGACCAGTAATGGCCATCATAAAAGCGATGATGCCGACGACAACAAATGTCACCCAACTCTTCGCTTTGTCCCTCATCGATTGCAGCATAATAACCTCAGGTACCAGGGCCGCTGAGACAGCAGAGCATATCCCTTGTTCTTCTCACCCAGCCTGGCGAAGACCGGGTTTAAAAAAAAAGCGCATCATCGGATGCGCTTTCTGGTGAACCGGCAGACAACTCCCCTGGAATAATTCATGTGGAACCCTGCCTTGTCCACCTGATGAAATAGAACCGATTAAAGCGCTATACCAGTAACAGTGAACCGTACCAGATCAGTTCACGGCATCCTTAAGAGCCTTACCAGCTTTGAAGCTTGGAATTCTGGCAGCGGCGATTTCAATCGGCTCACCAGTCTGTGGGTTACGGCCGGTACGAGCGGCACGCTCTTTCACAGAAAATGTGCCAAAACCTACCAGAACAACCTGCTCACCATTTTTCAGTGCACCAGTGACAGAGCTAATCACGGCGTCCAGGGCTCGACCAGCGGCAGCCTTAGAAATGTCTGCAGATGCAGCGATAGCATCAATAAGCTCGGACTTGTTCACTCTATTCCCCTTCTAAGTAGGATGCGTTTTCAATCATTAACAGAGGATAGACACAGAAAGCGTGCTGGCAACTGAGTAATTTACCGGTCTTCTGTCATCTACCCTATCAGGTGCGACCGATATGCTGCTGTATTTTCCTGTGAAAAACAAGCACCATACATGCACCTTCGTCATTAATAGCCTGCCAACCAGCCAATTTGATCTAAAACCACTGAAAATAATCACCAGAACTCATTGTGCCAATGACAACCATCGAACACTCACAGCGAACGATAACACCGGGGCAGTATGAAGTCTGATAATCTGCCGTCAAGCAAATTGTCTGACTGGATTCAAGAAGTCTGGCGGGAAACCCGCTTCCCCCGGAGGTACTGAAAAGACAGTAACCCGAAGGCACATCAAATCGGGGAAGCAGAATAATTCCTGCGTTTCTTGTCGGGAGGGTCATATGAAAGCAAATAACCGGTTACAGCCTGTACCTGTTCGGTAATTCCGGTAAAAGAAGTCTACTTTTATCCGCATTAGTATAAAGTTGTCTAACAATTGAGCTGACAACCTGACGCTATGGCTTCGACCTAACTCCTGATCCGAAGTAGCGGCAATTTATACCAATCGTCCGGCTGTCATGTCAACTGAAGAATCCACCGGAAAGCCCCGTCATTACTGAACGACCGCCCAATACAGGGCGGTCTTCACAGTCAACGGTCAGTGGGTATTGACACGTTCATCACTTTTCTGGCCGGTTTTCTGCTCGGAATCGGTAACTTCCAGTGCTTTTTCTGGCAGGGCTTCGGGCATATACGACAGAGCCACTTCCAGAACTTCATCAATCCACTGAACCGGAATAATCTCCAGGTCATCCTTGATATTGTCAGGAATCTCTTTCAGGTCGCGACGGTTCTCTTCAGGAATCAGCACCTTCTTGATACCACCACGATGGGCTGCCAGAAGTTTCTCTTTCAGACCTCCGATGGCAAGGACTTGCCCCCGGAGGGTAATCTCACCGGTCATGGCAACATCTGCCCGAACCGGAATCCCGGTCAGAATGGACACAAGGGCGGTACACATACCGATACCCGCACTTGGACCATCTTTTGGCGTTGCGCCTTCAGGAACGTGAATGTGCAGATCGTTCTTCTGATGAAAATCAGGCTCAATACCCATGGCGGCGGAACGGGAGCGAACCACCGTTAATGCCGCCTGGATTGACTCCTGCATCACATCGCCCAGGGAGCCGGTTTTGATAATCTGCCCTTTGCCAGGAACCGCTACCGACTCAATGGTCAGCAACTCGCCGCCAACCGATGTCCAGGCCAGGCCGGTTACCTGACCGATCTGATCCTGATCTTCTGCCCGACCATAGGTGAACTTGCGAACCCCCAGGAAGTCTTCAAGCACTTCCGTGGTAACCGCGCTCTTGCGGTCCTTTTCAGACAGCGCTTCCTGTTTTACCGCCCGGCGACAGACCTTGGCAATTTCCCGCTCAAGTCCACGGACACCCGCTTCTTTGGTGTAGTAGCGGATGATATCCAGCACTGCATCATCAGCAAAGGACAGCTCACCCTTACGGAGGCCACTGCGCTTGATTTGCTTGGGTACCAGATAACGCTTGGCAATATTGAGTTTCTCATCCTCGGTGTAACCCGGAATACGGATTACCTCCATACGGTCCAGCAACGGTCCGGGAATATCCATGGAGTTGGAGGTACAGACAAACATAACATCGGAAAGATCGTAATCCACTTCCAGATAATGATCATTGAATGAGTTGTTCTGCTCAGGGTCCAGCACCTCCAGCAACGCTGAAGCCGGATCACCACGCATATCAGAGCCCATTTTGTCGATCTCATCCAGCAGGATAAGCGGGTTTTTCACTTCAACCTTCGCCATCTTCTGGATCAGTTTACCCGGCATGGAGCCAATGTAAGTCCTGCGGTGACCGCGGATTTCCGCTTCATCACGAACGCCACCCAGCGCCATACGGACAAACTTGCGATTCGTCGCCCTGGCCAGTGACTCACCCAGTGACGTTTTACCAACCCCGGGAGGTCCCACCAGACAGAGCACAGGCCCCTTCAGTTTACGAACCCGCTTCTGCACGGCAAGATATTCAAGGATACGTTCCTTGACCTCTTCCAGCCCGTAGTGATCAGCCTCAAGAATATCCTGGGCACGCTTCATATCATGGCGGACTTTGCTGCGCTTTTTCCAGGGAACACTGAGCATCCAGTCAATATAGCCCCTGACCACCGTTGCCTCTGCGGACATCGGCGACATCATTTTCAGCTTGGCCAGTTCCGCCAGGGTCTTTTCCCTGGCCTCCAGGGTCATACCCGCCTGATCAATTTTCGCTTTCAGCTCTTCCAGCTCGTTGGGCGCATCGTCCATATCTCCCAACTCTTTCTGAATGGCTTTCATCTGCTCATTCAGGTAATACTCACGCTGGCTGCGCTCCATCTGTTTCTTGACGCGACCACGGATTTTCTTTTCCACCTGCAGAAAATCCATCTCACCCTGCATAATACCAATCAGATACTCCAACCGGTCGCCCAGATCGATAATCTCAAGCATTTTCTGCTTGTCTTCGATCTTCATGGGCATATGAGCACTGATGGTATCCACCAGCTTGGCCGGGTCTTTGATACCGGATAATGAGCTAAGCACCTCATTCGGTACTTTCTTGCTCAATTGCACATACTGCTCAAACTGAGACATTACAGAACGAACCAGCAGCTCACCTTCCCGGTCGCTGATCTGCTCTGACAGCTGCTCATGAACTTTCGCCTTAACCAGCCCATCGTCTTCAAAGATCGAGTCAATCGTTACCCGAGTCTCACCTTCCACCAGAACTTTTACCGTACCGTCTGGTAACTTCAGTAATTGCAGGATGCTGGCAACGGTGCCCACAGAAAACAGGTCTTCCACCTGAGGGTCATCGGTCTGGGCACTTTTCTGGGCTACCAGCAGAATTCTCTTGTCACCAGACATTGCCAGGTCCAGCGCCTGGATGGATTTTTCCCGGCCGACAAACAGCGGGATCACCATATGCGGGTAGACCACCACATCACGGAGGGGCAACAACGGCAATTCATAGTGCTCTGATGGTTGCAGGGTATCTTTATTATCCATAGCTCAGCCCCTATATGTTCAATATCAATAAAGCCTGCCATCCACCAGCCTGTTGGCTGGCTGAAAACTGGAAAATGAAAACCTGGCAGGCATTCAGGACACGATCTATTACGTGTTTAATCAATGGTCAGCCTACAGCAGAAGTACCTGAAATACAGTCTCAGGCATCTGTAAAACCGGCCATTGTCTCTAAGATGGGGCTTTTCCGGCTAAATTACAATAGCCACGTCTTTCCGTCTCCTGAAAACGGCTAAGGGACGCTTGATCAGCACTCAAGCCCGGGATAAAGAATCTTGCAACATCAAGAACTTGCAAAAGAACTTCGTTCAGGTAACATAACAGTCATTCGGAAGAGACGTCGCATCGACTCTTCAGGAGAGTCGGAGCGTAGCGCAGCCTGGTAGCGCACCACAATGGGGTTGTGGGGGTCGGAGGTTCAAATCCTCTCGCTCCGACCAAATCGTTTTTACTTATCTCTCAGATTTACCTACTCCCTGGTATTACCCAAGCCTTAAAATCTCCCATCTTTAGAAAATATCCAGCTGATCGGTTTGAGCCTCAATCTTCAGCGGATACCATCCGGGCAAATCCTGAAAACTGTCATGAAAGCTCTTGGCCAGAAGAGGAACCTCGCGATTACTTGGGCTATGCATGAAAAAGTAAGGCTGTTTTCCTGCTGATAGCCATTCCCTCAACTTGTGCTGCCAGGGTATAAGGTACTCTTCATCACAGGCCATATCCCCCAGGCCAATAAAACGAATCATTGGAAACTGTCCGGTAGCAATTGCATGCACTGGAAGACGGGGCTTTTTAGCCTGAGCATCCCGCTCTTCTTCATTGCGTGCAGGCCTGCTGAACAGAGAACGGCTATCAAAACAGACACGGTCAATAGCCAGATCCATCAGCAACCGGTTGAGTTCGCGCTCCTCATCACCTTTGGTGAAAAAAGTCGGGTGACGGACTTCAACGGCGTAACTATAACCTTGTGGTAATGATCGTAAAAAACGCCCAAGTTCAGCCAACCGGGAAGGACAGAACGAAGCCGGTAGCTGAATCATAAAAGGGCCAAGTGAGGCCTTCAACACACCCAACCGCTCAAAAAACTGCTGCAACGCATCACTATTGGATAAATGCCCACCATGAGTGATTGTTTTTGGGAATTTAAAACAGAAACGAAAGCCGGGGTTCAATTGCGCCTGCCAACTGGCAACGGTTTCTTCGCCGGGCAAGGCGTAAAAGGTGGTATTGCCTTCCACCGTATTAAATGCGCCGCTGTAATGGTGCAAAAAATCTTTACTGGACGCATGCTGCGGGAAGAGGCCTCCCAACCAATCCCGGTTACTCCACATGGGCAGTCCAAGAAAAAAGGGAGGCTGTGACATCGTTGATCAACCTCTGGTCAGATTTCAACCTTCTTGCGGCCTGCCAGGGCATGGGCCAGGGTACCACCATCCACAAACTCAAGCTCACCACCCAGGGGAACACCATGAGCAATGCGAGTGGCCGTCACCCCGAGGGTTTTCAACTCTTCAGCAATATAGTGCGCCGTGGCCTCACCTTCCACCGTCGGGTTGGTTGCCAGGATAACCTCTTCTACCTGATTATCAGCCACCGTTTTCAACAGGTGTTCAATGCCAATATCTTCTGGCCCGATACCATCAATAGGCGACAAATGCCCCATTAACACAAAATAACGTCCTGAAAAGCCACCGGCCTGCTCAAAGGCCATAACATCCGAAGGATTCTCGACAATACACAACAGTTTTTCATCTCTGCCGGGATTGGCACAGATCTGACAGACAGGCTCTTCCGTCAGTGTACGGCAATGCCCGCATCGCCCCACCCCTTCGGCAGCCTGTCTGAGAGCAGCCGACAAGCGCACAGCCCCGTCACGATCCCTTTCCAGCAGGTGCAACGCCATTCTCTGGGCCGAACGCGGCCCCACGCCTGGCAGACAGCGCAATGACTCCATCAATTCCCTGATCATGGGGCTGAACATAAACAAAACCTGATTAACAATGATATCGCTGCCCGACACCCATTAGCTCTAAGTAACATAGCAAGCGTGTCGGGCGTAAGGAGTCTAGCCCGGATATTTCATAAACATGCTCCCGTTCTCGCTTGTCCTTTGCCGCTCTAAGGGAGTTTTGTTCAGTCGACCGTACTCCCCGGTACGGCGCTCCCTCACAAAATCCCTTAGAGCGACAAAGTCCTGCGCGAGATTCGGGGCAGTTTATGAAATATCCGGGCTAGGAGGCTGACCGAGAATAGACTGCCCTACTGTGGTGGCAGCAAATTGGTCTAAAAAGTCGGAAATTTTTAGTAAATAGAACCACTATTCACTAAAAATTTCCGACTTTTTATCCTCAATTTTCTGCCATCCTCGCTACGGGCGCTATTCTCGGACAGCCTCCTAGAATGGCAGTTTTATACCGGCTGGAAGACCGAGCCCTGAGGTCAGCTCACCCATTTTTTCCTTGTTGTTCTCTTCTACTTTACGCACTGCATCATTAATTGCTGCAGCCACCAGATCTTCCAACATCTCCTTGTCTTCCGCAAACAGGCTTGGATCGATCTCCACCTTACGAACATCATAACGACCGGTCATGATGACCTTAACCAGCCCGGCACCGGCTTCACCAGTGACTACTGCATTGGCCAACTCCTCCTGGAGTTTCTCCATATCTTCCTGCATTTTCTGGGCCTGCTTCATCAGATTGCCCATACCACCTTTAAACATATTGACCTCTGCACAAAAAACACCAAACAAAGACCACCGGAATTCACCGATCATCACGCCCGGGCTTTTTACTTGATAATATTACCAACTGGTTGAATCGAGTCATCCAGAACCATGGCCGAAAAGGTCTCAATCACCCCCTTTACCCTGGCATCGGAATAAATACTCTCTTTCGCTTCCTGGAGACGCTCGGCAATTTTCCGTTCGCGCCAGGCAGCAGGAGTTTCATTAACAATACGACCAGTGTCAATTGACAGTTTAACGGACTGTTCAAAATAATCACACAGTGCCTTTTCCACACGCTGACGATGGGTGTCGTTGTAAAGCGTGC
Source organism: Thalassotalea sp. G20_0 (assembly GCF_017744175.1). Classification (NCBI taxonomy): domain Bacteria; kingdom Pseudomonadati; phylum Pseudomonadota; class Gammaproteobacteria; order Alteromonadales; family Colwelliaceae; genus Thalassotalea; species Thalassotalea sp. G20_0. The sequence continues at coordinate 83,850 of NZ_JAGHQV010000001.1, forward strand.
TGCGCTGTTCATCAAGTCGCAACCGGACAGCACCCTGTTCACTGTCAACAAACTCACAATGGGAACCAATGGTGCCTGTCACCCCTCCCAGGGGAAGACCGCGAAAAACCTGAATCCAGCTCACAGCATCCATCTGCGTAAATGGCACCCGATCTTCTTTTGCCGGTAATTCCACCACAGCCCTGACCGGGGCTTCAGGGGCAACAACCGATGGCAGACTCAGAGACTGGTGAGCAGAGGTATCCGCTACAGTGGCGATTTCCTGAGAATCGACTCCGGACGACCAGTGTGCCTGCATATCATCCAGAGCACTATCACGTTCATCATAAACCGGCGACTCAAAGGCAGCCTGGTCATACGCTGACAGTGGCACGACCTCCGGGATTGGCGGTGCATCTTCACTGACCACAGCCCGGGAGGTTATTTCCTCTGGTAGTGTTTTTGGTGGCTCATCAGCAATAACAGGAGGCTCAAAGGTATCCCTGTGACCACTGCTCTGGAGCGAAGGGTTTTCTTGCTCAATTATTTCCAGAGCAGTTTCATGAATAACAGCAGGCGCATCAACTTGTTGGGTAGCAGGCTCAGGCTCCGGATCAGAAGCATCTTCCTCATCAGAAGTGCTGTTGTGAGATGAAGAGCCTTCAGCTGATGAAGAGCCTTCAGCTGATGAAAAGCTTTCCGCAGATGAAGAGGCGACACTGTTTGTCGGCGGCACTGCAACCGCCATCACACCCTGTTTTGCACCAGAAATCTCAAGCGGCCTGCCAGCCGCTGGCGCACCATCGGGCCGGAACGCCAGCATACGCAGCAAGGCCATCTCAAAACCACCCCGGGGATCCGGTGCCAGGGGCAGATCTTTCTTGCCCACAAGACCAATCTGGTAATAAAGCTGCACATCCTCAGCCGTCATTGATGATGCCAGCGCGATAACCTGCTCACGATCACCCTGACTGTTATCAACGGCATCGGGCACAGCCTGGGCAATGGCCACCCGATGCAGCAGGGACAGCATATCATCCAGTACTGCCAGATAATCCGGCGAATGTTCTGCCAGGGATGACACCGAACCCAGGATATGAGCCGCATTGGCGGTCGACAGCGCCACCACCATCTTCATCACCTGCCCCTGGTCAATGGTACCCAGCATCGCCCCCACCTCAGCCTCACTGACCCGCCCATTGCCAAAAGCAATGGCCTGATCCGTCAAACTGAGAGCATCACGCATACTGCCATCGGCAGCACGGGCCAGCTGCCACAGGGCCGCCACTTCGCAGGGGATCTGTTCCTGTCCAAGAATATTCTCCAGATGACCGACAATTCGCTCTGGCGTCATATTCTTCAGGCTGAACTGTAGACAGCGGGACAAAATGGTCACCGGCAGCTTCTGAGGATCCGTGGTTGCCAGCAGGAATTTCACATGGGGAGGCGGCTCTTCCAGTGTTTTCAACAGCGCGTTAAAACTGTGCGCCGAGAGCATGTGCACCTCATCGATCAGATACACCTTATAACGCCCACGGGTTGGCGCATACTGGACGTTATCCAACAGTTCCCGGGTATCTTCTACCTTGGTTCTGGAGGCCGCATCCACTTCAATCAGGTCCACAAACCGGCCATCATCAATCTCTTTACAGGCTGAACACTGGCCACAGGGGGTCGAGCTGACACCCTGCTCACAATTCAGACACCTGGCAAAAATACGGGCAATGGTGGTCTTACCCACACCCCGGGTACCGGTAAACAGGTAGGCATGGTGAAGACGATCCTGGTCCAGGGCATTAACCAGCGCCTGAAGAACATGGGACTGCCCTACCAGCTCTTTGAAAGAACGGGGTCGCCATTTGCGTGCAAGAACCTGATAGCTCATTGAGTAGCGTCAATACCTGATGTGGGAATTAAAGAGTATCTATGCTAACCAAGAAGCCTTGAAATTGCACGATCAGGAAACGTTAGAGAAGTATTTGAAAGCGAGTTTGGGAGTGAGGAAAATCCGGAGAACCCGGAATAATGGAGGCGAACCCTGCCAGCCACACCCCGGCACATAATGTCACTACTACCGTTGCTCCCTTCCGGGCCTGGCGGGGTTCGTAGCTGATTATTGCGGGGGGACCGGCAAGGTCCACCATAAGGATCGGGGCATCGCGTCCCGATGCAGGGCATTCTGCATAAAACCCGATCTGACGTCAACTGCCAGCGCACATCTGGCCATCATTTTATTCACAATCAGGCCCGCTTTTTTCCGGCTGGTAAGCCCGGAAACAATATTATGATGGATTCACCAGCGCCATCACGCCCAACCCGGCAAACAACAACGCAGCCCCACGGCGAATCCATTGCAGTGGCAGCCTCTTTGCCAAATTCTCACCAAAGAAGACCACGGGTATATTGGCCAGCAGCATGCCCAGCGTAGTGCCGGCAATCACCATGATCGTGGCAGAACATTCAGCCGCCAGAAGCACAGTCGCGACCTGGGTCTTATCGCCCATCTCGGCCACAAAAAACAGAGCCAGTGTCGTTAGAAAAACGCCATAACCCGTCGTTGCCCCATCATTGTCACTCAGCTTATCCGGGATCAGGGTCCATACAGCAACAGCAAAAAAGGAAGCGGCAATCAGATATTGAAGAATATCAGGGGAAATCCAGGCAACCACCCAACTGCCAAACCAGACGGCAACGGCATGGTTCAACAGAGTCGCCAGCAAAATAGCCAGAGAGATCAGCCAGGGAGCGCGAAACCGCAACGCCAGCATCAGCGACAGCAGCTGGGTCTTGTCACCGATTTCAGCGAGAAAAACCACCAGTGCGGAAAGGGAAAAGGTTTCCATAACAAATCCGGGGAGGCGATGAATGATTGGCTCTTGAACCGGATCGGAACCAGTATTGGCCAGACTCTACTGAACCACAGTGTTGAACACAACAGACCGGAGAATACAGAAAACATTGAAAGCCGGTGCTGATATGGAACAAATCCTGCGCTTTACATTTCTTACAAACCAGGAGATATCCGTCAGACTCTATGCCACTTTGGGAGAAGGTAGATATCAAGGGCAACTACCTGTTTTTTTGCCGATGACAGTCTGTGGGTAGTTGATTTAATACCCCGGGCTGTTCAGTTATTACCGTTGACATGTTGTTTATCAGTTCATGGAGGCCCTCCATTTTCTCGCTATTCATTGTGCATGTATGATTATTTACGGTTTGCTTACTGGATATTCGCTCAAGCTTTTTATACAGCGCTTCATCATTTCCTTTAATCAATTTTTTAAGATCAGCAATTGCCTCCCGATTTTTTTTACATCCAAGAAAAGTAGCACATTGCCTCACGGATAATCGTTCAAGCTTTTCCTTTAACTCTCTTTTTAACTCTTTGTTGCTTATCAGCAACAGTTTGGTTTCATAGTCGTGCCGGACAATATTGCGTTGCTCCATGGCGAGACCAATGGCTGAAGCTGTGCAAAATGAAACAAAACCGATAGGAGCAGCTTTAGGGAGAGCCGATACCGCATAACATAAAAGTGAGCCAATGTGACCGCAAGAACATGAGGTAATTAATACCTCTTCGTTCAAAAGGTAGTCTTTCAGATGGCAGGACGGCGCACTTGGACATGATGTAGACTGCATAATTCAATTCCTGTTACCAGTATGGAAAATAAGTTGATGCTGCCGGGTCAGCTCATATGAAAACGATTTTCTGAAGAACAAATGCCAACTCACAATTTTATGACTTTCTTTCCAAAAAAAAGTTCAACTCGTATCGATTCAAAGGCCTATGATTTCCTGAAACATTTGTTTTTTCCGGACAGCCATTATTTGACAGGTATTGAATAATGTTTACACCATCAACAATTTCACCACCAACAGCAACTACACTGACACACCAATTATCGAACGAATGCTCAACAGAGTTTGATGACAGCAAAGCACAAGTAGTAAAACCAGAAACTCAGGTAAAAATCAATGAAGGGACATATACGACAACACCTGATAAAAAATGCCTTGGTGATTATGGAATAACGGTAAATTATGAGGCCGAAGGAAGCCAGCTCGGTTTCAGGTATTTTAACTCGATCATCGGTTCCAGAACGGATCAGGAAAAACACAACAGGTTCATGTCTGAATTGCGATCAATCAATGAAGTGGATGTGGATGCACTTAAATGTGTAGCAACAGAAAAGCACGATGGCATTAACACCACCATTAAAGTCGACAGGAATGGTAACGTTTGTTTATACAAAAGACTGACCAAGGTACATAACAAAAGTGATCCTTTGGCAGGGCTTATCGAAAATAAATACACTGAAGATATTTTTGCTGTTAATCGTTGGATGAATAAAAATAACATCGATACTGTCTTCCTCCGCTGTGAAATGGTGGGCTTTAATATTCAAAACAGACAGAATTACGGCTTGAGTCATCACCTGATTGCATTTGCCTTGGATATAGAGGGGGAACAACTCCCTTTCGATCGCTTCAGTCAGTTGTGGGATGAGGAAATTCGTCCTCCAAACATGCAAAAGGTCAATGTGCTGGCAGAAGGAACATTCAAGGAACTCTGTAATTTCAAGGTTAATCATGTCCCCGGAACATCGGCTGCGATGCTTGCCAGTAAAGTGAATAACATCGAGATCATGCCTTCAGAACTGACTACGGATATTGAAGGGGTAGTGATTCAGCCCGAGCGTGAATTATTGTATGTGCCCACTTTCAGGGATACGGAAGCCAGCAACGCCATTCAGGAAAAAAAGAGAAACAATGAGCCGCTACCCAGCTTTGTTGAAGGAACAGACACCAGACGACGCTTTTGTTATAAACTCCTGGCAGACTGGGTTGCCGGGGAAGCCGGGGCATCGTCTGCTGGCGGAAAAGTTGAAGATCAGGTGAGAAAGAAACTGGCTAACCAGTTACTTGACATTATTGAGCGGAGGGACCTGATTAAAGAACAGGGCACGCTGAATACTCGAAAGGAATTGAGCCGGAAAATAACAGCAGTTTTCGATATGGCAAGGGATGAGCTGGTCAACACCCACCCGGGGAGTGAGGAGATCCTGACGTGGGGGAAAATGAAAGGACACATTAACAAAAGGCTGGTTGAACTGATAAAACAGGCCAACCCCCAGCTTTTTCCAGTTAAATCCCCATGACCGGCATGATTGGTCATGAGTATCCGTAACCTGACTGATAGCCAAACGTTTTCTTTAACCGCTCAATATAGTCCTTATCACGGCATAGTGTTTTACCCGGGCTGTCTGAGAGTTTGGCAACGGGAGCCCCATTCAGCTCGGTTAATTTCAGAACAATATTGGGCGCATTAAAGCCCATATCGTTGGTGAGATAGGTACCAATCCCAAAGCTGACATTAATTTTACCAGCGAACCATTGGTAAATAGCCAACGCTTTATCAAAGTTCAGCTTATCACTGAACACCAGACTTTTGCTGCGCGGGTCAATGCCCAGTCGGCGATAATGATCAAGGGCCAATTCCCCCCAGACGAAAGGGTCACCGGAATCATGGCGCATCCCCTGGTAGGCCCTGGCCAGCTCAACATCAAAGTCCTTCAGAAACGCAGCCATGTTGATGGTATCCGTAAGCGCTATGCCGAGCTGACCTTGATACTCATCCAGCCATACCCTTAACGCATCTTTCTGACTGGTCCGCAGACTCTGACCGAGAACCTGATGGGACTGCAGCCACTCATGGGCCATGGTGCCTACCGGTTTCAAGCCAAGGGTTCTTGCCAGATTCAGGTTGCTGGTGCCCACAAAGTTATCTGGCAAGCGGTGCTTCAGGCTTTCCACGACGTGGTAATGCCAGTCCCTTGAAAACCGCCGACGCGTACCAAAATCGACCAGAGTAATACCACTATCGCCCGGAAGCTGGCTCAGCTTCTCATCAAGGCGACGCTGGCCTTGAGTAATCACATCATCCTGAGCTCCCTGACCATAAAAGCTATGACCATGAAGCTCACTGACAATTGCCAGCAGGAAAATTTCAAAGTGGGTAATTTCACTCCAGAGCCCCTCAATCACCAACGACAGTTGACCACTGGTCTGTTCAATGGCAACCGCATGGGGGTCAAGCCGGAAACCCTCAAGATACTCGATAAAATCATCCGCAATAAACGGCAGAGTAGACAGCCACTCAAGTTCTTCCGAACCCAGGCGCAGCTCTCCCAGAAATTCACACTGCCTTTTCAGTTGCTTTTTTGACAGGGCTAACGGCTGGTCACTACGGCAATGAAACTCCATGCGAGCCCAGGCATCCGGATAGCGGTGCACCATGGACTGCTGCATGGTGTATTTATACAGGTCGGTGTCGAGGAGGGTTGGTATAATCGGGCTATCCATACTTCTTTCCTTCAGAGAGCGTCGGCATCACTGACCGCATCAGCAATGATCAGATCGCTGGCACTCTCTACCAAAATAACTCCGCCGGCATTCAGTTCGGCAATAGCATCAGCCACTGATGATTCAGCCAGGCCACGGGTGGCAGCAAGATTGACATACACCTGAAAACCAGCCCGCTGCAGTTGCAGTGCCGTGGTTTTTACACAGAAATCAAGCGCCAGACCACCAACCAATACGGTGGTAATGCCTTTATTGGTTAAAAATTCGATAACGCCTGTACTCAACCGTTCTACCAGGTCATGAAAACAGGCACCATAAGGATGAATATCCATCTCGACCCCCTTCCAGACAAAATAATCATAATCCGTCACGTCGGGAAGCCCACTCACCAGCTCAAACCCCTGTGTGCCGGGGACAGCATGTCGATTCCAGCGCAGATCAACATTTTTATGGCCGGTTACCGGCGTCAACTGCGGATACTCTGCCCCAGCCACCCATACTGCATTGGCCGGATGCGCATCCTTGGACCCCACACGAACACCAGCCAGCCGGGCCTGGCGATTTAACTCAGCAGCGATATTATGACCATCCGGAACCGGTAGCTCATCTGGACACAACGGGGTGAAACAGTTCTGGGCATCCACATCAAAAGCAGCAATAGTCTCCCTCGACCCAATGGCATACATTATTTTCACCGTGACAAAAGGAATCTGATTCACTAACATAGTGAATTATGTTCCCTAACCTGTCAACCAGAGTATCTGCCATCAGGATTTGTCCATGGGCCCCAAGCCGACCAAGAGCCTTCAGCCAACCAAGAGCCATCAGCCAACCAAGAGCCATCAGCCAACCAAGAGCCATCAGCCAACCAAGAGCCATCAGCCAACCAAGAGCCATCAGCCGATTAAAAGCCTTAAGACAATCAAGAGCCTGAACACGGCACTTATCTCTGTCGATCTGGTCGTGTTTCAGCTCAGCGCCAACAACAGCCTCCAGGTACTTGTTCATCAGTTACCGGAAAATAAGTGCCCCCAGCTCCCGGCAGGCAGAATAGAGCCTGAATTTGATCACTGCCTTGAAGATACGGCAAAACGACAACTGAGCCGACTGACGTCAGAACCTGCCACTTATTTCGAGCAGGTCGTCACCATTGGCGATAATCAGAGAGACTCCAGGGGCTGGTCATTAACCGTCGTTTACTACGCACTCCTTCGTCCGGGTAATGAACAGTCATTACAGGCCCAGGCGGTATGGGTTGATGTTGTGAATGATCAACCGGTAACCACATTGGCCTATGACCATAACCAACTGGTTATGGAAGCGCTGGACAGACTGAAAAATAAAATACAGTACAGTGCGCTGCCTGTTTACCTGCTTCCAACAGAGTTCACGTTATCCGATATTCAACATGTCTTTTCTGTTATTCTTGGCAAAGCCCCACCCATGCGCTCGATCCGCAACCGATTCCTGAATTACAATCTGCTTGAGGATACCGGCAAAAAGCGCTATGGAAGCAACCGGCCCGCTACGCTTTACCAAACAAACCGACAGTCAGAAAACTGGTTATTTGACAGGCTCTATTTAACAACTAAAGTTTGAAAAATCTTCTGGTGAGAATTCATATTACATCTGAATTGTCACATATTAACCCCTGCAAATTGATCAGCAAAATTGATTGCCAAAACTGATTAACAGTTACAAAAGTGCACTAAATGACAAGTCGCAGGAATAATAATGAAATATTGAATCATCTTTCTATTAATTTACTCAGATAAAGCCTTCCCCTGTGAATGCGCCATCCATTAAAAAGTAATTTTAATAGTCCACTTACTCCAAGAGAGCAATTTTCAAAGATGCATGTCAATTCGCTTCGACCTGGTACAGATACCAACAATATCATCATACAACCAACAGCAAATAACCCATTACTGGTAAAACCAGTAAAAATATGGCGGCACAGAGAGGTTGCCCTGCCAGACCAGCCAACAGAACAAAAAGTTTATTATTCACAGGCGCTCAACCCACCTGCTCAGACGGTTTTTTACCCGGTACCGCTCCGAGTTGCAGCAGCACCACTACCAACGGTATCTGCACAGAGTGACACCTGCCCCATTGCTGTTGTGTCAACACGTCAAAGAATGCCTGCTTTCATCCCCGCGCAAGAGCAAGCGCTTTACTTTTGTCGACCAACCTTTTGCGCTCCTCCTACCCCTTTTAGTCCATTCCAGGCCAGCCTGACACCCTGCTACATCCCCCAACCGGCTTGCCCAGACACTGCGATTCAATTTTTGCCCCGTGTTCCGGCAGGCTCAGCAGGAACAGCACCAGCAAAAGCATCTGAAGCCCCGGAAGTCATGGAACTCATTACCCTAAACCGGGGAAGATACTTAACTTCAACCATTGACGACATTGCCTACCATCAAAGAGCTGGTACTGGCAATATACAACTGGGGATTTTTAATCTGAAGGTTGGCCTGCGCTTTCCATCAGATCTAATAGCCAGCGATATGATCTCGTCACCAATACAGGGAAAGCTATGCTTCTCATCATGGCAGGCTCTGACCCAATACTTATCCAGACAACCCGCCGGCTGCTTTTATAACAAAGACCAGCAAAGAGAGCCCGTCAGCAGAATCCCTATTTTCCTGAAATGTGATGAAATGAAATTATCTTCATCTACTCAGCTGGCAATCACTCAGGAGAGCATTGACCCATTGAAGGCAGAGCAGGAAATACCAAAAATTATCGATCACCTGAAATCCCTGAATGAGAAAAGAGTCAATGCCAGAATAGTATTCTTTGACTCCAAACAAGTTGGCGGAATAGCCTGCCATAGAGATCCGACAACAGGCTATCTTACCTATTTTATGTTTAACACACCTACAGTGTATACGCCACTGTCAGTATCATCGCTCAGGGGGCTGTTTTACGAACTGGAAGCTACCATACAGCATTCCATGAATGACAGTGAGTTATCAGATTATATTGAATCTTTGGGTGTAGGCAGCTTTCTTAGACGAGGCATTCGCAGAAGGGGGAGCATACAGTTATTTTCTCACACTGTTAGTTTTCTATCAGATGATTAGTCCGGGAGATAATAAGACATCACGCTTCTTAATCCAGCTATTTAACAACTTAATCAGGCAAAGTGACTCACAATGAACAACAATCCATACACAACAAACGCCACTGCACAAGGATACCCCAGATACGATGAGCCAGTATCAACTCAACTGACTTCTCCTTATCGACAGCCCTCCTTTACAGGAATGCCCCATTGGCATGGGCGGAATATAAGTCACACAGCTCATCTGGCACAGCGACTTCAACTCCCATACTTTCCAGATCAACAGGGGCAGATGTTCACCTCTTATTTAAACCCGGGTTTCACCGGTCCTGGCAGCACCAGCATTGCCGATGTGCAACCGCGCATGCGACAAAGGAAAAAGTCGGCACCCGTACATATCCCAACACCCCATACTTCAGAACATACCCCCAAATCTACAACAACAGGCAATCCGAATCGGCCCCACCCCAGAAAATCTGAGCACTGCCCCGACGATGGAAAAAGATACACTGATAGTTTTTCTCAAACATCATCCGGGATTAATGAATCCGCTGAAAGTGCTGAAGCATCGTTATCAGAAGACAACGGAATGTTACCCGGAGCATTCGCTGGCAGCTCAATCGATCCTCATTCCAGCCTGCAAAGTAATCCCCATGTACAAGTGCTTATGGCCGAATTATGGGCAGCCACCCTCAATTATGAAAATACTTTTGGGATCCCGCCCTCTAACACCTTGCTGGCAAGAGCTTTTCATTTATTTTTACAGCAAAACCAAAATTATAAGGCACCCTTGCTGCCTAATCCGACTACTTTCAATCAGCCAACCGCGAACTGGATGCCTTCCCACAGCCAGCAATGCCTTGATGTAATAGAATGTTTAAACCTTTATCGAAACCAACGTATATATGGCGATATCATTCATGTAACAGGCTATAAATCCGCTGGTCTTGGCATAGCTAAAATCTACCCGCTACACATTAAATTCCGCATTTGGTTCCCTGAGGCGTTTAAAGCACTGCCCAACCAACAAATCAAGGCAATGAAGGTAGAAGGGAACCTGAAATTTAATCAGAGCGAAGTGACAGCGTATGTCAAAAAACATTCTGAAGGGGCTTTTTACGACCCACGGCTTCAGAATGTGAAGCATGCAAAAGAAATTCCCATCTATTTGATAACTACCGCCTTGATTGATGAAGCCAGTAGAAGAATTACACCTGAATCCCAACAGGTGCTGACTCATATTAAATCACTTTTCGGACAGCCGATCACTGCAGATATCCTGATGTTTTTTAGCAAGCATCAGGGAGGTATTGCCTGCCATTATGATGAAGCAAGTGGCATCAGTACCCGCTTCCTTTTCAGACTGCCTGATCAAGAATTAAAAAGTGTGCCGATCGCAGAATTGTCGAATAAATACCGTAAATTGCAGGCAAAAATAAAACCAATCGATGATGAAAAATTAATAAGCTATGTTCTTGGCTTTGGGGCTGAAGCCTTTATGAGAGACTTTAATATAAATAAAATAAAACTGCGCTCCAGCGAGGTTTCTCTCCTTCCGAAAGGGAGCTGACAGCAATAGCCCGGTATTTCATAAACTGCCCCGAATCTCGCGCACGACCACATGGATGTGGGAGATAGGGCGACGCAGGATGCCAAAGCCGAGGACTTTGCGCTCTAAGGGATTTTGTGAGGGAGCGCCATACCGGGAAGTACGGTCGACTGAACAAAACTCCCTTAGAGCGGTAAAGGACAAGCGAGAGCGGGAGCACGTTTATGAAATATCCGGGATAGGCCGCCAGCCGTATAAAATGACCTTAACGCTCAATCCGCCATGTTGTACCTTCTCTGCTGTCCTGAAGAATAACTCCCCGGGCAGCAAGTTCATCACGGATACGATCTGCTTCAGCAAAATCACGATGCCTCTTGGCATTGTTGCGTTGCTCAATCATGCTTTCAATCATGGCTTCATCCACATCCGCACCGGATTTCAGAAACACTTCCGGATCCCTCTGCAGAATACCCAGAACCCCACCAAGCTTAACCAGCAGGGCAGCCAGTGGCAGAGCGGCAGATTCGTCCTGACTGCGCACGGTATTGAGGTGACGCACCAACTCAAACAATACGGCAAGCCCTTCTGCGGTATTGAAGTCATCGTCCATAACCTTGAAGAACCGCTGCTCGAACTCATTATTTTCTGCTGCGGACACACCTTCCAGGTCAAGCCCTTGCAACGCGGTGTACAGACGCTCAAGGCGCACACCCGCCTCTTTCAGGCTATCTTCGGAATAATTGATCGGGCTGCGGTAGTGACTGGAGATCATAAAGTAGCGAACCACTTCTTCATCGTACTTATCCAGCACTTCACGGATGGTAAAGAAGTTACCAAGGCTCTTGGACATCTTCACATTATCAATGCGGATTGCGCCAGAGTGCATCCAGGTATTCACAAACCTGGCGTCGTTACATGCTTCGCTCTGGGCAATCTCATTCTCATGATGAGGGAACTTCAGATCTGAACCGCCACCATGAATATCAAAGGTATCGCCCAGGCAGCATTTACCCATAACAGAGCACTCAATATGCCAGCCCGGACGCCCCTCACCCCAGGGCGACGGCCAGCTGGGCTCACCGGGCTTGGCAGCTTTCCACAAAACAAAATCCAGAGGATCTTCTTTTTGCTCTTCCACCTCAATTCGGGCACCCGCTTCCAGCTCTTCAAGCACCTTGCCGGACAGCTTGCCGTAATCTGCAAACTTATGAACACGGTAATAGACATCCCCATTACCCGGTGCGTAGGCAAAGCCCTTCCCGATCAGCTGCTCGATCATTGCCACCATACCCGGTACAAATTCGGTGGCCTTGGGCTCCTGGTCTGGTGGCAGGTTACCCAATCGCTGGAAGTCTTCCTGCATGGCGGCGATCATACGACCGGTCAGGGTCATAAAATCCTCACCGTTTTCGGCCGCCCGGCGAATAATCTTGTCATCCACATCCGTGATATTGCGAACATAGGTCAAATCATAACCACGGGCACGGAGATAACGAGCCACCACATCAAACGCCGTTACTGTACGGGCGTGACCAATATGACAGTAGTCGTATACCGTCATACCACAAACGTACATGCGCACGTGATTGCCATCCAGTGGGGTAAACGGCTCTTTCTTGCGGGTCAGGCTGTTATAAATCTGCAGCACTTTATCGGTATCCTTTCTTCAGGCATTAAGTAGTTAACCAACTACTTATTGGCCCAGGTATCTTTCAAACCAATGGTCAGGTTAAACACCGGGTATTCGGCACAATGGTCACGGCGGTCTGCAACAAAGTAACCTTCACGCTCAAACTGGAAGGACTGTTCCGGTGCCGCATTGACCAGCGATGGCTCAACCCATGCCTGAGTCACCTTCAGGGACTCCGGATTCACATGACTCAGAAAGTCCTCTTCACCACGATCCGGTGCCGGATGGCTGAACAGACGATCATACATTCTCAATTCAGCCTGCTGGCCGTGAGTCGCCGAAACCCAGTGAATAACACCACGAGGACGAATACCTTCCGGTGGATCTTCCCCTACCGTACCCGGCACATAAGAGGCATGAACTTCAACAATATTGCCACTCTCATCACGGATCACTGCTTCTGCCTTAATAACATAAGCACTTCTGAGACGAACATAATCACCAATCACCAGACGCTTGAACTTTTTGCGGGATAAGGTGGTATCTTCGGTGAAGTCTTCCTGATCGATATAGATTTCCCGGGTAAACGGCAGGGTTCTCTGCCCCAGCTCCGGACGATTTGGATGCGCCGCCGCCGCCATCTCCTGCACCTCGCCTTCCGGCAGGTTCTGAATCACCAGTTTCAAAGGCGAGAGTACCGCCATGGCTCGGGCGGCATTGGTGTTCAGGTCATCACGAATGGCATGTTCCAGCATGGACACATCAGCGGTGCCATCGGATCGGCTGACACCCACCATCTCGGAAAAGCGGCGGATGGCATTCGGGGTATAACCACGACGACGCATACCGGAGATGGTTGGCATTCGGGGGTCGTCCCAACCATTCACCACACCTTCATCCACCAGCTTCTTCAACTTGCGTTTGGAAGTCACCGTGTAATTCAGGTTGGTACGGGCAAACTCATACTGCCGGGGTCTGGCCGGAACCGGCAGGTTATCCAGGAACCATTCATAGAGAGGACGGTGATCCTGAAACTCCAGGGTGCAGATAGAGTGGGTAATATGCTCAATAGCATCTTCCTGGCCATGAGCAAAGTCATAGCTGGGGTAAATGCACCACTTGTCGCCGGTCTGATGGTGAGGCACCTTGCGAATCCGATAGAGAACCGGGTCCCGCATGTTCATATTGGGGCTCTGCATATCGATTTTAGCCCGCAGGGACGCTTTGCCTTCTTCATATTCACCGGCCCGCATTTTGGCAAATTCAGCCAGGTTTTCTTCGACAGACTTGTTTCTGTCCGGGCTCTCAACACCGGGTTTATTGAAATCACCCCGGTTAACGCGCATGGCTTCAGCGTCCTGATGATCGACGTAGGCCTTGCCTTCACGAATCAGGTGCAGGGCCCAATCATAAAACTGGTCAAAATAGCTGGATGCATAACGAACCTCACCGGACCACTGGAAGCCCAGCCAGCGGATATCTTCCTGGATGGCATCCACATAAACCTGTTCTTCTTTCTCCGGGTTGGTATCGTCAAAACGGAGATTGCACTCACCCTGATACTTTTCTGCAAGACCAAAGTTCAGACATATAGAAGTAGCGTGGCCAACATGGAGAAAACCATTCGGCTCTGGAGGAAAACGGGTATGAATACGGCTGACCCGGCCTTCTGCCAGGTCTTTTTCAATAATCTGTTCCAGAAAGTTTCTGGCTTTTTCGGTAGCAGTCATTGTCACTGATGCATCTATGAGAGGTTACTGGCGAACAGGGTTTATATACCTACGCCATAATCGGCTGAGACTACCATATCTGCCAATGCTGGAAAATAACTCATTACCCTGCCAGGAGAATTTACCAGGCATGGTTTCGCTTTTTACCGACAGATAGGCTGAACAGGCAATAATAGACTGTATTGACTATCAGTATTCAGCCCCTGGTTTAACGAATAGGTTTTACACAGGTACGAGAAACACCTAGAATCCCTGGTTTTCCTGACGCTCCCAGAGTTATCTAACAAGAGTGGTGACCCACATGATGGTCGTATTACACACCAATTTCGGTGATATCAAACTGGACCTGGATGCTGAAAAAGCACCAAAAACCGTTGCCAATTTCATTGAGTATACGAATAGCGGCCATTTTAATGGCACCATTTTCCACCGTGTTATCGATGGTTTTATGATCCAGGGCGGCGGCTTTGAGCCCGGCATGGTGCAAAAATCAACCAGGATGCCCATCGACAATGAGGCCGATAACGGCCTGAAGAATGAAACCGGGACTATTGCCATGGCCAGAACCATGGACCCGCACTCGGCATCTGCCCAGTTCTTTATTAATGTCAAAGACAACCACTTCCTTAACCACAGCGGCAAAACCAGTGATGGCTGGGGTTACTGTGTCTTCGGCAAAGTGACTGAAGGCATGGATATCGTCAACAAGATCAAAGGGGTTAAAACCACTTTCCGTGCGGGCCACCAGGATGTTCCGGTAGAAGACGTGATGATTGAGTCCGCAGAAGTGCTTGAGAACGTGGAAACCGCCTGATGAAGGCGCTGTTTATTTCAGACCTTCACCTGACACCAGAATGCCCGGCGGTTGCCCGGGCGTTCTGCCATTACCTGGCTGATCGGGCCCCGCAGGCTGATGCCCTTTATATTCTGGGTGACTTCTTTGAGTACTGGGTCGGGGATGATGCCATGGATGACTTTCAACACGATATTGCCCAGCGACTCAGACAGTATACCAACAGCGGCAAGGCCCTGTACCTGATGCCCGGCAACCGGGATTTCGCCATCGGGAAAAGCTTCTTGCAGGCAACCGACGCACAGTGGCTAAAAGACCCGACACTGATCACCATTAATAACCAGAAAATTCTGCTGATGCACGGCGACTCACTCTGCACTGCAGACAAGCAGTATCAGCGCTACCGAAAAATTATCCGTAACCCCCTGGTTATGGCTTTACTGCGTATGACTCCTTTGTCTTACCGCAAGAATCTGGGTCGTAAAATCCGGCAAAAAAGCAAAGCGGCCAAAATCGGAAAAGCGCTGGACATTATGGATGTTACGCGATCCGAAGTTGTTGAGGCGATGGAAAGGTTCGGGGTAGATACCTTGATCCACGGCCATACGCACCGCCCGGACATCCATGAAGTCGCCTTGAAACATGGAGTCGGCAAACGCTATGTATTGGGTGACTGGACTGATAAGGGCTGGGAGATTGAGCTGGACAGCAATGGCATAACGCTGGATGCTTTCCCGATAAAACATCAATGATCGGCATAAAAACCATAATTTTTTTCAAAAATTGAACAAATGATCCTCTGATATTGTCATCTGATATTGTCAAAAGAATTAATTTTACATTAATTAAGAGGATTTGATCATGCTCCCCAGTAACATCACCAGAACTCCTGAGACAAGACAGCCAGTTAATTCCCAAGAGCCTCGGTCCTTAGAATCAACACCGGCTGCCAAGGCATTTAAGTTCGCTGCGTATAGTTCTTTGGCGTTTAGTTATGGTTGCTTGACTATCTTGGCGACCGATAGGGTCCAATCATACTTCAACTAGCCTGCCGCAGATTTTTTAGACCAACACTACTTTGCTAACGATACTCATCAATGGATCAATTATCATGAACTACGTGACGAACATCAAACTCTGTCTTTCTTTGCCCAGGCATTGATTTCAGGATCCATCACATTGGCTGCCCATGTGTTTATGAACAATTTTCTTCCCACTCAAACGTCAGCTCCACCTACCCCTTCTAATACTGAAAACCAGCCTGCACAGAGTCAATCCGCTGCAAACCTTATCATCGCGAATAAACGCTCAAAAATAGTCTGACAAAAAATCAGGTACCACTGTGACATCGGATGTCACTCAATTTTGACTCATCGATGGAAAGCGCCCCAAGGTTTCCGACCGAGACTGCTGGCCATATTAAATTGCTGCAGGTATTGAACAACATCCAAATGCCCCATTTTCTCAGCAATGGAAAGTACATCCGTATTGTTGGCAGGGTTTGAGTAGCGAATGTCGGCACCCTGTTGATGCAGGTACATGACGGTATCCAGATGACCATATTGTGATGCAGCCCAGATCGCGCTGCCAAAGTTCTGGCTTTTCACATTAACGTCATCCTCCTGTGCAACCAGATACTTCACCACATCAATATGCCCACGTTGGGCCGCCATACAGAGCGATTCAGAAATGTCAGGCTTGGGTACATTAAAATGGGTATCGAATGCGCTGAGCAGATACTTTACTGCGTTCAGGTGGCCTTGTGTTGACGCATGAATGAGCGCCGATGAAACGTGTGACGGTTGGATACGCTGCAGTATTGTGTACTCTTCAAACAGGTATTCCAGTACGTGGCAGCGCCCCCCCAGAGCGGCGACAAAAAGCAAAGAATGCGCATCAATTGCTGCGGATTTATGAACCAGACGCTTGACCAGCTCAAGGTGCCCCTTCGATGCAGCCTCAACGATAGGCGTATCGAGCCTGGCGTTGGCATTAATATCTGCGCCTTTTTCCAACAGGTATTCCATCATTTCCACAAGCCCCTTCCCCGCCGCTATATAGATAGGGGTACCAAAACCTGAAGTATTGGCATTGACGCTGGCCCCCCTGCCAAGTAGCCACGTTACGGCTCCGATTGAACCACTGCGGGCCGCAGCAGAGATCGGGGAATTGTAACCCGTCTCATTAATGTTGATGGTTGCCCTGTTGGCAATGTAATCCATCATCACCACTTTGCCACCCTCAGCAGCTTGGCGGAACAGAGTAGCGCTGAGGTGGGGAGTGTCAATATTCAGATTCAGGCGCTCCAGCAGGAACATCAACAGTTGCAAATTACCAGAATAAGCAGCTGCCTCAACGGGGTGTGGGTTTGTATTGGAGTATGTATGACCGCAGCCGGCGTTGATATCTGCCCCCTGATCAAGCAGATATTTGACCATTTGCAGGTTGCCGCTGCGACAGGCAGCCCAGATCAGGGTTTTACTACCGGTTTCGCCATGGCTATTGTTTGCACCTCGCTCGAGCAGTAACTTGACCTGCTCGAAATGGCCATTGATTGCCGCGGCATGAACCGGGGTACTCTGGCCGGTACTGTGGTTATCAATGTCCTCGCCGAGATTGAGCAGATACTCGATTAAATTGGTCGATCCCATTCTGGCTGATTGGTAAATCAGAGCATCCATGCCCGGGCAACCGACTTGCAAACGGGCACCTTTCTTTTTCAGAAACGCCACCACATCCTGATGGCCAGCATGAATGGCCCAGTACAGTGGAGAAATAAAACCTGTGGTACTGCCAGCCTGTATGTCTGCGTTATATTCCAGCAGAACCTTGACTATCTCCAGATGCCCTGAAACAGCCGCCATCACAAGAGGTCCATAGAAAGAGCCCTTTGCGTCAGGGAATGCCCCCTTAGACAGCAGAAGTTTTACCACTTCAAGCTTGCCAGCCCCGACTGCCAGCCAGAGCGGGGTGCACTGAGCCCCCATCTTAATAGTCCTGCCCAGACGGGCTATAAGATAAGAGGACGTCCCGTGAATGTTGACAGGTTGTTGATCCAATTTTGCAATCTGCCCGGAGAGGTCACCATTAACATCGGCCCCCCGTTGAAGCAATCCTGAAATGGCGAGGATTTTTCCATTCAGGATTCCAGTGACAAATTGTCTTTGCCAGTTTTCCGGCAAGGCGCGTGGGTTATTATTCCATGATGGTGCAATGGCTCTTTTCGTCAGGGAAGTGACGGGGACAGGGCGGTTGTGGGCAGGAGCTTTTGGCAAGGCAGGAAAAAGAGAGGCTGACGACTTATCCCTGGCATCAGGGCCAGAGAGCGTTGTACCGGTGAATGTGCTCTGGCTATCAGGACTGGAAACTGCACTATACATTTTGTCATTCCAATTCAGTTTTTGATAACCCTGTTGGACATTTATTTCCCTTTTTTTATCCCCCGGACGTTTATTTAAAAGAAAAGACAGCCAGGAGCCTGTCGAACTTAAGACTGTCCTACACGGCAACTGCTCCTGCGTTGCTCTAGCTCCTGCATCCATGCAGTCGTGCGGTTGCGATAAATTGGTCTAAAAATTCCTGCTTCCTCGTCAAATAGCCCCGCTATTCTCCTCAGAAGCAGAAATTTTTATCCTCAATTTTCTGTCGTCCTCGCTACGGGCGCTATTCTCGGACAGCCTCCTGGAAATTTTAAAACCACGACAATGCAGAGCCGGTCTATCACGTTTTACGGACAGTCGTCACAGCAGCGAAGACCCTGGCACCAATATTCTCAGACAGGCACACCACTGTGAAAACGGAATAGTTTGTCTGGAGACTCAATGGCATCCTGCTCAATCCCGGCGAATATCGCCACCCGGTCAGCCACTGACCCGCCATTAATGGCCTCTGCCAATGCCAGATAGTCCTGAAAATGTCGACTTTCAGACTTCAATAATGACTGATAAAACTTCTTCAACTCATCATCCAGCCAGGGCGAGAGTGCCGCAAAACGCTCACAGGAACGGGCTTCAATAAACGCCCCCATCACCAGGGTATCGACCAGCCTGAATGGTTCAAACGTTCTGATGGCAGCACATAACTGCCCCGCATAGCGACCGGCTTCCAGGTAAACATAGGGAATATCCCGGCGAGCCATAATGGCCAGAACCTGCTCATAGTGCCGCAGCTCTTCACGGGCCAGTCTGGACATTTTGTTCAGCAGGCTTAACTGATCTTCTATTCTCAGTTGCAGCCCACCTTTCTGCTGTTCACGGCGGCCGTTACCCCGGCTGAACGTCCCGGTGCGATAACGGCTCATGATCGCCATCGCTGATTGAGCAGCCTTCAGTTCATTGTTTGCATGATCTGTAAGGATTAGAGGTAAGTTTTCAGGCTTACACGCTGCTTCAATCCACTCTTGAGGGGTGGGACAGGGTAAGAAATCCAAGATATGGAAAATGTCTACGATCATATGGCCTCCAGTCTGGAAGTTATGATATGTGGTTAATTCGATTGGTAACAGTGGTTCGTGTGGTTGGTTACAGGCTGTGTCTGGATTAGGGCGTGATGGCGATACGCTGGAGGTCAGGTGTTGCAGGGTGTTTACTATATGCATTGTTTTCAGAAATTATAAATACGTCAATTTTCAAGTTGCGGCAGTTGACGAGTATTCATCGGGAGTGACTGCTTTTTTGATGTAAATGGTGAATGGGTTGTGTCAGGAAGGAACTTGTGTAACGAGGCGAGAGTCTTAAGCTGTGATTCAATAACTTAATGAATTTATGAATTAATGACTGATCCAGATTGTAACTTACAAAGCTGTTATTCGAATTTTCTTACTGCATATGACGCTGTTATGTCCGGCGGTAAGTCACTTTCCAATCGCCATACACCAAAAAATGCTATAGCATTCGGTCAGAAAGTGGAACAAACGGCCCCAATCAATAGCACCTCAATACCCGATGGGGATAGACCCCATAACCGATTCAATGATTCAAGAATTAAACAAATGTCAATCACTACTCTTGATTCTAAAGAGATCTGCCTGGACCGGTCCTTTGAATTATCCGTAAGACCAGAAACATTTCAGAAAGCTGATAGTGATACTGAATCAGAATTAAAAATTGTGCGAGTTTGGAGTATGGCTGAAGAAGACGGTTCTCAGTCTGTTAATAACAGCCATCAGCATTCTAACGTGATGGAGCAAATCAGTCCGATAATTCACGCTGATAACTTGAGTAATAAGTCTGTTTCAAACCCACCAGAAAAAATAACTGACAACAAAGCCTCTCGGTTGGAGCGCCGAAGGGAGCGTCGCAAAGATCCCGCTTTCGCAGAGCGCGAAAGAGAGCGCAAAAGGGAGTACCAAAGGAAGTACCAAAGGGAGCGTCGCAAAGATCCCATTCTCGCAGAGCGCGAAAGGGAGCGCCAAAGGGAGCGCCAAAGGGAGCGTCGCAAAGATCCCGCTTTCGCAGAGCACAAAAGGAAGCTCGATAGGGAGCGCAAAAGGGAGCGTCGCAAAGATCCCGTCTTCGTAGAGGGGCACAGAATCTATATGAATACTTACAACAGAATCAAAAGACAAACCGCCAACAAGGAAGAAGCTTCAAAGCAGGCAAAAATTGCAAAAGAGCAGTATCTCCAGACAATCCATTCAGCTGGAAACTCCAGAGAATTAATACTGATTTCTAACTCAGTTGAAACAAACCAGAGTTCCAGTAAAAATTCAGATGGCACTCCCCCTGCCATTTTTCAGTCTTCAAGCTGAAGGAATATTTACCGTCCTGATTGAGCCTGTCTCAACCTGAGTGAACAGTCAGCAATCCAAGAGTAAGAAGGTATTGGTCTCTGTCCTCTGGATAAGCAAACGGTAAAACCTGCTTTGCATCTACGGGAGCGCCGTTAGAGCGATCAAAAATTACAGAGAACTGTCGGTTATCCTGAAGCGTCAAGGTCATGGTTTTATTAGCCGCCCAGTCACACGACCGCCACCGTCTTTCTCAGCCGTAAATCGCTGGCTTTTGAAGAGTTTTACATCATCATGGTTAATAGTCATATCAAATCCTTATGTTTTTTTTGATGTAAATGGTGAATGGGTTGTGTCAGGAAGGAACTTGTGTAACGAAGCGGGAGTCTTATGCTGTGATTCAATAACTTAATGAATTTATGAATTAATGACTGATCCAGATTGTAACTTACAAGGCTGTTATTCGAATTTTCTTACTGCATATGACGCTGTTATGTCCGACGGTAAGTCACTTTCCAATCGCCATACACCAAAAAATGCTATAGCATTCGGTCAGAAAGTGGAACAAACGGCCCCAATCAATAACACCTCAATACCCGATGAGGATAGACTCCATAACCGACTCAATGATTCAAGAATTAAACAAATGTCAATCACTATTCTTGATGCTAAAGAGATCTGCCTGGACCAGTCTTTTGAATTAACCGTAAGACCAGAAACATTTCAGAAAGCCGGTAGTGACACTGAATCAGAAATAAAAATTGTGCAAGCTTGGAGTATGGCTGAAGAAGGCGGTTCTCACTCTGTTAATAACAGCCATCACTATTCTAACGTGGTGGAGAAAATCAGTCCGATAATTCACGCTGATAACTTGAGTAATAAGTCTGTTTCAAACCCACCAGAAAAAATAACTGACAACAAAGCCTCTCAGTTGGAGCGCCGAAGGGAGCGCCGAAGGGAGCGTCGCAAAGATCCCGCTTACGTCCAGCGCGAAAGGGAGTACCAAAGGGAGTACCAAAGGGAGCGTCACAAAGATCCCACTTTCGCAGAGCGCAAAAGGGAGTACCACAGGGAGTACCAAAGGGAGCGTCGCAAAGATCCCGCTTTCGCAGAGCGCCAAAGGGAGTACCAAAGAGGGCTTCGCAAAGATCCAGCTTTCGCAGAGCGCGAAAGGGAGCGCAAAAGGGAGCGCTACCGTACAGATCCCGCTTTTGCAGAGCGCCAAAGGGAGCGCCAAAGAGAGCTTCGCAAAGATCCCGCTTTTGCAGAGCGCGAAAGGGAGCGCAAAAGGAAGTACCAAAGGGAGCACCAGAAGGAGCGTCGCAAAGATCCAACTTTCGCAGAGCGCCAAAAGGAACGCGAAAGGGAGCGCAAAAGGGAGCGTCGCAAAGATCCCCTCTTCGTAGAGGGGCACAGAATCTATATGAATACTTACAACAGAATCAAAAGACAAACTGCCAACAAGGAAGAAGCTTCAAAGCAGGCAAAAATCGCAAAAGAGCAGTATCTCCAGTCAATCCATTCAGCTCGAAACTCCGGTGGATTAACATTGACTTCTAATTCAGTTGGAACAAACCAGAGTTCCAGTAAAAATTCAGTCTGATTGCCTGCCCTGCTCATCCAGTTCATCTTGCAAGCTGTTCAGGGTATTACGGGAACTGTCGCCCAAGCTCGCCATGTTCTGCTCTACCGAGCGAACAGCATTATTGAGTCGGTCTAAGTCCTGATTGTTCAGAAGATTCATCGAATCAGCGGCTCGCTCGCCCTGACGGATAAAACTTCTCGATGTAGAACCGCCGAGTTCATAACTCTCTAACAGTTCTTCGAGGGCGATCTTCTGCTCCAGGTACTGACTTTTGATATAGGCAGCATTTTTCGCTGTCTCATTCATCCAACGACTGATGCCAGACACATCGAAGGTAAAAATCAGAGGTCAGATCTTTAATCTTTGCCTTGCACAAAGAAAGGTCTGCCACCTGAGGAGCCTGCAAGCATCCGTTATGATTACCTTACATCACGTTGTACGTCGGTAATCGTAAGTTTCTGTCTCTCCTTTAATAAAGGAAAAGCGTCAAAATAATCGAGAGGTGCTCTCCCTTCCAGAAGTTTTATCATACCTTTTGTACATGTTTTAGCATCCACGAAGTGGTAAAGGGGCAGGCCCATCTCGTCAGCAATGTCCCGTGCGGCATCAATGAACAATAAATTACGCTTATCGGGATAGCCTTTTTCAAGCAATAACGCAGGGCAATCATCCTGATCCAGCACCATGCGAATCACACTTCTGCTGAGAATATTTCCTTTTTGGTTCTTTATGACAATCATGGCATTGCGTCCATCCATCACATAACTCATCAGTCCACTTCTAAAACTCAGGGCGTCAGGTGATAAACAGCTTTTAACTTCAAGCCCACTGATAAAAAGATCCCAGGGGTCCTCTGTCAGCTTCAGGGTTTCTCCCTCGGACAAGAGCTTGTTTCGGGTTTCCTCGCTGAAACCTCTGAAGTTCGCTCCCCAACCTGCTTCCAATCGGGGATATTTCTTGTAAATGGCCTGCAGGTGTGGATTGTGCAGCGGTGACTGCCTGCTCTGAACAAAAGTATTGTTAACGCTTGTCTCTATAAACTGATGGGTAAGGTTTATGACTGCTGCATTCCCCTCTTCTATCATTGATGCCATGTAAAAAGGCAGGAGATGGTGATGTCGTTGTTTCATCAGCCATTGTGAGAACTCTTTATTGACGCCCACCAAAGCGTCCGCCCCTTTTTCTGCGATCAACAATGGTAATCCTTCCTTTTGACAGCTGAAACCCATGATGTCCAGAAATAGATTAAACCTGTCTCCCATGCTGAAAACCATATAAAGCCAGCCCAGTTTTTCATAAGTCAGACTTTGGGTAAGCTTTTTCAGAATCGGCATTACCATGGCCTTATTGATAACCTCGCTGGCCATTGCCTGCTCCATAGTAGCCAGCCACAAGTGGAAAACCTTGCCATCTTTCATCTTTCGCCTGCTGGCGCTGGAAGCTTGCAAAGATTTACAGAGTTCCTCAATGTCACCTTCTGAGAGTACATTGGGTACAAATGCCAGCCATTGCAGCGGTGCCATTCGCAAATGCTCCCCACCCTTGATTACGGGCTCACCCAGTATTTTCTGTATTTTCGGGGTACTCTGAACCAGACGGGCCAGCCCGGCAATCAGATAGGGAATATTTTTTTTATTGCCATGTTCCATAATGGCCGTGACAAAGTGTTCCAATAGTGAAGTAGCCATTATTTCTCTGGATGATTTGCAGGCGGCAATGATCATTAAAAGTCGATGCACTTTCGCTTTGATATCGGGCTTGCCTTCCGGTAGTGATATACCAGCACACTCTTTTTCCAGATCGTCAACTGCATCGAGCAATACCCGTGAATATTCCGGAGCCATTTTATCAATGTTTGCTCTGAGTACAGTTAGATACTTGTCCAGCGGTTTGCTTTCAAGTAAAGCGAACCCTTTGATATCACTGAGTTGTTTGAGCTTTTTAAACTGTAAGGCGACAGGTGCCGGTGTTTTCAAACAATTGGCCAGGGTACTAATATAGCGGCAATAATCGATGGAGCCGGGTTGTTTCGACAAATAGGCCAGCTCTTTAGCAATATGCCAGATGTTAGCTGGATGGTTGTTATTTGGCTCGATGATATAAAGAACAGACTTAATGTACGACATTAACTCAGCAATATCAGCCTGCTGTGAAAAACCGGAACAGGCTGCATAGAGATACAGCAATCTTCTTGCATAGATCTGGAAATTTCTATAATCCTCAGCGTCTGAAAAACGGCCGTTCCATCCAACTTTTGGGATAAATTTTTTTTCAATATTGTCAACTTCACACAACAGCTGTCTGGAAAGTTCGTTGTTTTCCGATTTAAGGGGTTGCCTGACCTCCAAAAGTCTGTCCCTGAGCATGTTATCAGCTCTTAATGCTGTCAACTGCTCATTAATGACATTGTCCACCTCTGGCAGAGAAGGCGTTTCAGGTAGGCGCTGAAACAGGTTCTTTGCCTTCTCAAAACCGATGGATAACGGAATACTCGCAAGTATCCAGTAGCCCTCAGCAAGTGGACGTTTATTCTGTTGTTTCTCCTCTTCTTCAGCTGCCAACAAAATCAGGAGCTTTTGAGCCCCATTTAAAGATGTTGTTGTGTTTAGCCTTATCAGCGTATTCTCAACATCAAGTTTCAGGCACTCAAGGAAAACGGCATATTTCACTTCATTGGTTGGTGACTTTTCTATTGCCTCAAATTGAAATTGACCCACCAGATTCCTGGCGGCCATCTGTATAGCTTCAGCTCTTGAATCAAAGGGTTGTATCTCAAGATTAACCTGCCGTTCAGATAGCGGTTTACTCCCGGTAGTAATGAAGAATCCCTCTGACATTAACTGCTCATTTTTGATAGGTAAAACTTCAGTTTCTGGCATTATTTTACGAAGTTTACCGGGCAGTAAAGGGTCGTCTGTTGCAGTTGTTGGTCTTTTTCGAGCCGTTTTCTCTGAGCAATCGGTGTTGCCATCCTGTCGCTTTACCTGCCTGCCCAAGTACTGAACGGAGTCACCTACCGCTTCTTCTGAAAAGTCAATGGGTGGCTGTATGTTCAAATCACGCAACTGTTGACCCAAACCATTTGATTGACAAGAATCCAATTTACCTAGCTCTATTGTGGGCGGTCCTTACAGTACCGGTCTGATTGAATCAAACCGAATAATACTGTATCTGACTGTTAATCCAGTTATTAGTTCCATCTTTCCCGGGAAGGTGGGAATCCAGCGTCAACAGCGGGTCTCCGCCCTCTCGGGGATGACTAGACCAATTTGCTGCCGCCGCAGTAGGGCAGTCTATTCTCGGACAGCCTCCTAAACGCAGGAGCAGTTGCCGCGTAGGGCAGCCTATTCTCGGTCAGCCTACTGGGGGCACCGTGCAGTAGGGTTCTGGTGGTGAGTCAGTGTGGATTCCCTCCTTCGCGGGAATGACGGGAGTGAAACCGGGAAAAGAGTAGGAGGTCGTCATTCCCGTGAAAGCAGTCGTCATTCCCGCAAAGGAGGGTGTCGCAAAACTCTGGTTCACGCAAATTACATCATACAGATCCAGCTCACATACAATGGCTTTCTACCAACAGGAGCCTGACAAGGGTGGAGGTATAACTTTTTGCCAGGCACGCACCCAGTGTCCTAATGACCTGGCGCAAAAGCCGAAGCCCAAACCGATTGCTGCCCATGGAATAAGATCGCTGGCCGATTGTGCCTTGCAGGTCGGAAAGAGACTGGGGCGCGCTGCAGCGGGTTATGCTTTCAATCAGATGGTGAGTTCACCGTATATCGGTGCAATGATGCCAGGTCTTAAAGAAACACTGCTATTTACACTGGCGGTTATAAATAATCAGTTGCAGCCGACTCAGGCGGCATGTTGGTCCGGTCAATTCCGCTGAGATAAAGACAAATGCAAGCTCGACTATGAGCGATGTAATGTGTATGTAAATTGTAGAGATGGCTCTGATGAGAACTGTACCCAGAACACATGTAGCAGGTTAGGACGCTTTATCTGTGACGGCGGCATATGTATTCCCGCTGATTGGCAATGTGATGGAGAAAAAGATTGTTACGATAACTCAGATGAGCGGGCGGAGTTATGCAACCCTGTAAGAAACTCTACACAAACCACACCCCTTGCACCAACAACAACGACGGGACCCAAGACAACGCTTGCACAAGCAACCATGCCTTCACCCACCATTCCTGTGGCTAAGGGGTAACCCCAGAGGTTCAGGAGCTAACCTTGCACCCTTTTCCTATTGAAATGACAACAATCAGACAACGGCAGGAAATGTTCTTGTCAAAATTCTGTCATTAGTCAGCGATTTATCGAGGTAGCACATTACTATCTCATTGCGTAAGCCCATTTTGTGAGGGCTGCAAGTCTCGTTAATGTTGTGGTTATTCAATGATCTAAACTCTGAAGAGTTATTCATTAATCGTTCGCAGAGAGAGCAGATATCGATGAATGTTAATAATTCTAATGCTGTAGCTGTTAATAATTTAACGACTCAGGCTCCCGTTGCTGATATTAAGGGGGACTTTAAAGGAGTCTCGGTCACGAAGGCGGATGTTCCCAATCAGCTTCCGGAGGCAAAAGGAGAGGGACCTGGTAATAAGTCAATACAGGATTTTGAGATTACCGCTCTTTCTGTGGATCAGGTGAGCAGTCTCCTTATAGGCAATAAAATCGGGATACAAACCATTCAGGATGCACTGAATAAGTTTGAACTCGATCCTGACGCAGGAAAAAACTACGAACTGATTCATTCGTTAAATCAGTCCCTTGATAAATTGAAAACAATGCTTATCGAAAGACTGACTGAAAGAAATAATATGATAGAAGAACTATTTGCAGAGGCAGGCAGACCTATTAATCAGGAAGTTATGAAATATGAAAACCTTCTTGATAACCTGGCTGATGAACTGAAGAATAAAAGTGACAAATTTGGTAGTGGCTCGCTGCGTGAAAAAGCAGATAAGATTTTCGATCATATCGATAGCAAAATAGCACCACTTGAAAAAACAATCAGTGAAACAAGTCAGCAGATTGAATCAGAAAACACAAAACCTCAGGAACTTAAAAAAGTGTTGCAAGATGCACAAAATAAAATAATGGAAGAGAGCAGAAAAATTATCGACTTTGTAGGTGATAATATCATTAAGGGTTAAGTGAGAAAGAGATCAATACAGCCATCACGCTGTTTTATTGTTGCCAACTCTGCTCCAGTCAAAGACTACACCGGTGAAAGTATGTCTGGCTCTGACTGAAGCTGCCAACTTTCCTGCCACGCAATCCAGCAGTTAGCTTACTACTCTACGGAGTACCTGAACACATTGCTCGACCTCTGCTATGGTGAGTACAGTGCCAAATCCAGAGAAAGGTCCATCAGGGCTCTGGCCAGTAAGCGTGGGCTATGATGAATATTTGTCGTACAATCTTCCAATAGCCTCAGGGGTTATCGAGGCGGCTTTCGCCACGGAAGGGCAACCTGGAATGAAGGTATCAACCAATACAAGACTTATACCCAGGAGGCTGACCGAGAATAACGCCCGTAGCGAGGATGGCAGAAAATTGAGGATAAAAAGTCGGAAATTTTTAGTGAATAGTGGTTCTATTTGCTAAAAATTTCCGACTTTTTAGACCAATTTGCTGCCACCGCAGTAGGGCAGTCTATTCTCGGTCAGCCTCCTAGGAGGCTCCAGCGTGTGATAGATCCCATTAGATCAGCAATCCGGAAGGATTCAAACCAGCTCCATGCCAATCAAACTGGAATTTGTTTAACTTGAACTTTTTAAAAGTTACGCGGGAGTGTTCTGATGCTTTTTTAAAGCGTTATTCAAAAGGGAATTTATCGGGGGATATGAACTCCAAAGAACCATTACATCACTCTGTGACACTCAAATACAGCAAATTCCAGCGTACTTAAGTTAAGTAAAAGATAGTGAGTCTGCCAAAATCAAATGTGGTAATGATTGGATATGACCACATAAGCACAAACTTCCAATGCAAAGATGGACGATAGCTTCTGAATTCGGTCTTCCACCCATTGGCGACGGTGTTCGTAGTGTTTGTCGGATAACGAATCTTTACCACAGAGAAAAGCTCGACGAACGCAGCGAGCTTCCTGAATATTTTTGATTTACTCTTTATCAAAATCGGACTGATTCCTGAGAGGGGGTCAATTCAACCTATTACCCGACCAAATGGTCAGGGTATATGTCTTACCGTTGATAGTCCGACGTTCTTCGTTCCAGCAGGTCAGCATGATAGAATTATCAGGACGTACAGCTCCCCATGACCAACGGTAATTTTTGAGTGGAGCACCAATCAGTTCATAGAATTCTTTATTAGAAATTGTCATTTACACTCACCGTATAAGTTATCAGTAAGGTTATTTTGAAACTTTGTGGTGTAGAACGAAAGAAATTTACCGGGAATGTTTAGAAAGAATAGAGCCGCGAGCCTGCATCAATTTTACCCAGCCGGCTGAGCTTCGCAGAGTTCTCATTCAGGTCAATTTTGGAGACAAAGTTTTCATACCCTGTGTTAACGTCAGACTTAATTCAGCAGTAAGAAAAAACGCTGCCAGGCAACTGACAGCGGTTATATATTCAACTTAATAGTCAGGGGATTTTAAAAAAGGTAAGCTACACCGGCCATATATACCCAGGGATCCAGAGATACATCAATTTTGTAATCGTTATTTGAGCCATCTTTGAAAGTACCCGTTGTATCTATATCCATATACCAGACGGCAGCATTCACACTCCAGTTATCAGCAACCAGGTAATCAAAACCGATCTGAGCCGCCAGACCAAGGGAGTCATCCAGTTTCAGATTTCGAAAACCAGCATCCGAACCAGCACCAACAAACTGTTCACTGAAAAAGATAGTGTAATTCAAGCCAGCGCCAAAATAAGGCTGGAAAGCTGACGCATTGCCCATTGGATAATACTGAACACTCAAAGTAGGTGGTAAGTGCTTTACTTCAGCGAAATCACTCAAAAAGGAAAGATCACCTTTGCCCTGAAGCTTGTGGGAGAAAGGAGTAGCAGCAAGCAACTCAACCCCAATGTTATCCCGGACCATGTAGGTCAGTGATAGACCGAGCTGAGTCTCATTATTGACATCAACTTTCGCATTTTGAGATAGCGGGAAGCCATTTACATTGAGGTTACCGCTATCCACATCAGGGTTCACACTGGCCAGACCACCACGAACAATAATGTCGCCTGCTTCATAGCCCTGGGCAGCACCTGACAGCAATACAGCTGCGCTGATTATTGCAAGAGAAAGGGATTTGATCTTCATTCCTTGTCCTTTTTGTTATTGATTCACGGGAAATGTAAGTTGATGGTAAGTGTATAAACATCAACCAATAAATTTATTGACACAGATCAAATCTCCAAAAGAACCAATTAATGTCGAAAAATCTCTTTTATTAATGCAGATTTTCATGGAATAACATCCACATACTCCTAACAGCACAGCATTTTATTGACCCAGATCATAAAAACATCAGTTATGCTCATGCATGATGGAACTATAACAAACAGAATATTCAGCAAGAGAGGAAAAACCATGCGTGGAATTACCAAGGTTCTGGCCGTTGTTGATACCAGAAAGGACCAGCAGCTTGCCCTTGAACGGGCCAGTCAGATCTGCCGGATAACCGGCGCTGCCCTGCATATTCTTGCGCCAAACCCCAGGGCCGATGGTGAATCAATGGTTCGCCTGGAAGCACTGGCTAAGCCACTGATGGCTGAAGGTCAGGAGGTTTATCTGCATGAAACGTGGAATGGCTCTGTTATTGAAACCATTATCCATGTGCGTCAGATGGAACGCTGCCACCTGATAGTCAAAGATGCCAAGCTAATCACCGCACTTAAGAAAGCCTTTTCTACGCCTGAAGACTGGAGCCTCCTCCGTCGCTGCCGGGTTCCTGTCCTGCTGGTTCAGGATAATAGCAACTGGACCAAAGGCAAAATCCTCGCGGCCATTAATGCCGACCCGAGAGACCATTATCACAGCATTCTTAACCAGGCGATCCTGCAATACGCGACGGACATCGCCAGTGAGTTCTCATCAGAGCTGCATCTGGCCACCGCGTACCCGACAACGATGCTGGCGATTCAGGATCACGGTGATGGACGGACTGACAAGGACTATTACGAAAAGCATTGTCAGGAATATGCCCGGGAGTTCAATCTCAATGAAGACTATTTCCATATTGAACCCGGTCCAACCGAAACCATGATCCCCGCGCTGCTGCAAGACATTGATGCCAAACTGCTGATTCTTGGCACTCACGCAAGAACCGGTATCAGCGCCCTGGCTATTGGCAATACCGCCGAACAGCTGATCTCCGAGGTCAAAACCGATATTCTGGTACTGCAGCCAAAACATCACATGATCCCACTTGAACGCGAACTGGGGAAATAAGCCCACACAATAGCTGCCAGCCCCCATCCTGGCAGCCACCTCAAAATAATCCAGTCACGAAACCGGATAAAGCGCCTAAAAACTTCTATATTGTTCTAGCAAGGTTTTTCTCCCATCATCTGTTTTTCCAGCAAGAGATACACGTCAGGCTGATTGTGTTTCACCACCTGCCCAGGTTTTTCCCTGAGCCAAGCGAAGCCAGAGGCGGATCACCCATCTTCTGGTATTTTCTTTCCACATAACTGGTAATTCCCTGAGACTGGATATGAACAAGAAAGAACTGGTTGAGCAAGTCGCTGAACAAGCTAACCTGTCCCGAAGCAAGGCCGAGCTGGTTGTCAATGCCTTTATCAGCAACACACAGGAGACACTGGCAAGCGGCGACATCGTTCAACTTATTGGTTTTGGCACATTTTCGGTAGCAGATCGGGCGGCCAGGAAGGGGCGCAATCCACAAACCGGTGAAGAAATTCATATCCCCGCCTGCAAACTGCCTCAGTTCAAGCCGGGCAATAAGTTCCGGGAAATGATCAAATAGAGGCTCACTGCATTTACTGAAACTGTTCTGCAAAAAGCGAAAAAGCGCCGGTAAGGCGCTTTTGTCTGAGCGTTTTTCGCTACTTTATGCCATCGCTCTCATCACATTCAGAATGGCTCTTTTCTTCATCAGATTCATTCGATGTAATTGACCGATAATCTCCCCATCCACTTCCGAGTCACTGATTACCTCATCAGAGCTGATCAGGTACTGATTTCCACGCCCGGTGGCCAGCCACTCGAAAGACACCTCAAGAATCTCAGCCATTTTCCGCAGATTATCGAGGCTGGGACTGCTCATACTGGTTTCCCACTGGGCCAGTGCACTTCTGGATACACCAATCAAATCCGCCAGGGCCTGCTGTGAAAATTTCTTGTCTTTACGGGAGCATAAAATCCTTGTTGTCAGGTTCATCCTTGCACACTCACGACAGGTTCAGAAAGATATCCATGCCAGCAATGCACACAGATACTCCGACATAATTATTTCACTATGTCATTCGGCCATTTACTGAAAAGCGTTAGATTCAGCTGATGAAGGGAAAATACAGGAAGGAAAGCAGGCCACAGTCAGACCGTGGCCCGAAAAAAACATTACAAAGACAACATCAGACCGGCGATTGTAGCACTCATAAGATTAGACAGAGTACCAGCAGCCACTGCCTTGATACCCATGCGGGCAATATCCTGACGACGGTGTGGTGCCATGACGCCCAGACCACCCAGGAGAATCGCAATAGAAGACAGGTTGGCAAAACCACACAGTGCAAAGGTGATGATGATCTGCGTACGCTGTGACAACACTTCAACACCAGCCGCCGCAGCCGCTTCAGGGTTCAGGTAATTGACGAAATCCATGTAGGCAACGAATTCGTTCACCACCAGCTTCTGGCCAATGAAACTGCCCGCTGTCACGATTTCATTCATTGGCACACCAATCAGGAAGGCCAGCGGACTGAACAGGTAGCCCAGAATGACTTCAAGGCTCAGGTCTGGATAGTCAAAGAAGCCACCAATCCAGCCCATGATACCGTTAATCATGGCAATCAGGGCAATGAAAGCGAGCAGCATGGCACCAACGTTAGCGGCCAGCTTCATACCGGAAGAGGCACCAGAAGCGGCTGCGTCTATTACGTTGGCAGGCTTTTCATTATCACCTTCGTCATCAACCAGCTCAGAATTATCCGGAGTATCGGTTTCCGGTTTGATCATCTTGGCCATCAACAGACCACCAGGTGCCGCCATGAAGCTTGCTGCGATCAGGTACTTAAGCTCGACACCCATGCCTGCATAACCGGCCAGAACAGAACCAGCAACAGAAGCCAGACCACCCACCATGATGGCAAACAGCTCAGAATTAGTCATGCGACCAATATAGGGTCTTACCACAAGAGGAGCTTCCGTCTGGCCAACGAAAATATTTGCCGTTGCCGACAGTGACTCTGTACGACTGGTACCCAGTACTTTCTGTAACGCACCGCCCAGGAAGGTAACCACCTTCTGCATAACGCCCAGATAGTAAAGAACAGCAACCAGGGAGGAGAAGAAAATAATAATCGGCAATACGTTGATAGCAAAAATAAAGCCGACCTTGAAGTTACCCAGGTCACCAAACAGGAAGCCGATACCCTGATTGGCGTAGCTGATCACATTACTTACCGCGTTGGAGACACCACCAAGAATTTCCTGGCCCAGGGGAACATAAAGAACCAAGGCTCCCAGTCCGGCCTGGATGGCAAAGGCACCACCCACCGTTCGCAGGTTGATCGCTTTTCGGTTATCGGACAGTAAAAAGGCAAGTGCCAGAAGGCTGGCAATGCCCACCAGACTCATAAGTATTTGCATGGGAACAGGTTACCTCAGATGGATGATCGGTGCCGACCGGTTACCCGGCCAGAACTTTAGATAAATCCGGGTGGATTGTATAACCTGATTTACAAAAACAGAACCATTATCTGACACAACTGCTCAAAATTAGAACAGTTTCTGAGCAAAACATTGAGTCATATCAACAGAAGAAAAATAAACTGAACGATAATCGGCATCTATCTATTGAATAATAAAATTGATCATGCATTCAAAGAAATAGCAGCCAATAACCATCTAATCTGCTGACTCATACAGCTGAATAATGCTTGAAAAGTCCTGGTGACTGCCGGAGCGAATTGCATGCATTTTATACAGATTGTCAGCCAGCGAAGCCATGGGCGTTGCGGTATGGCTGCTGGCAGCCGTATTCAGAGCCAAACCAAGATCCTTGGCCATCAGTGCCACCATAAAACCGCCCTGATAACCATTACTGGCCGGAGTCTGGGGCATGACGCCCGGCACCGGGTTGTACTTTTCCAGTACCCAGTTCCCACCTGAACTGCTCTTCATGATTTCTGAAAGTACTGCCGGATCAAGGCCATTATCGATACCCAGTTTAAGAGCTTCCGATGTGCCTGTCATAACAATAGCCAGCAGCATATTGTTGCAGATCTTGGCCAGCTGCCCTGCACCCGTATCGCCAGCATGAAAAACAGTCTGCCCCATTATCTCAAGATAGGGCCTGGCCTGCTCTACGGTCCCGGCACTGCCCCCCACCATAAACGTCAGTGTTCCAGCAGCAGCTCCGGCGGTACCACCGGACACCGGTGCATCAACAAAGTCGATACCCTGCTCTTTTGCCTGCTGCCCGACTTTTCTGGCAACTTCAGCTTCTATAGTGCTGCAATCAATCACCAGACAACGGTTACCCATGGTTTTGAAGAGTCCATCATCTCCCAGGTAGAGTGATTCGACCTGTTTACCAGACGGTAACATACTGATCACCACACTGGCACCCTGTGCAGCCTCAGTCACGGATTCGGCCTTTGAGCCTCCGGCTTGTTCCAATTGATCAAGCGCCTCAGGAACCAGATCGAAACCACAGACATCATGCCCGGCTTTCACCAGGTTCTGAGCCATGGGACCACCCATATTGCCAAGGCCGATAAATGCAATTTTTGTCATTAATATCATCCTTATTCAAAATAGCCGGACCAGGAGGCTGTCCGAGAATAGCGCCCGTAGCGAGGATGGCAGAAAATTGAGGATAAAAATTCCGTTTTGTGAGGTGAATAGCGGGGCTATTTGCCGAACAAAACGGAATTTTTAGACCAATTTGCTGCCACCGCAGTAGGGCAGTCTATTCTCGGACAGCCTCCTGGTCGTAATGCCACTCAGGTTTGCGCTTCTCAAGAAATGCACTGACGCCTTCCTGCTGATTCCTGCCATTGAACAACGTCAGGAACTGTTCCCTTTCCTCTGGCAAGGCATCTCTGGAAAATCCGGAACGCCCCATCTGGATCAGCTTTTTACAGGCCCTCAAGGCATCCGGACTCTGGTTTCCGGCATTGGTCGCAAGCGCTTTCGCCCGTTCAAGACTCTTACCACTGTCCACTATTTCCTCTACCAGCCCAATCGCCAATGCTTTTTCTGCAGTCACTTTCTCGCCGCAGAGGATCATACGCTTGGCCCAGGCTTCGCCCACCAGCAGGGTAAGGTTCTGAGTTCCGCCGGCACAGGGTAATAAACCCACCGCTGCTTCAGGCAGGGCCATAATGGCACCCTGTTCAGCGATGCGCAGGTCACAGGCCAGTGCCACTTCCAGCCCACCACCCATGGCATAACCGTTGATGGCCGCAATGCTGAGCCCCGAAAAGTTACTTAGGGCTTCAAAAGCCCTGCCAAAGCTTTCAGCAAATGGGCGAGCTTCCTCCGGGGTCAGGTTATCGAAGCGCTTTAAATCAGCGCCTGCACTGAAGAACTTCTCCGAAGCCGACGTGATCACCAGGGCAATCACATCAGACTGGCGGTTCAACCGGTGAATAATCTGCTCCAGCTCATCCAGACTTTCTGGCGTCCAGGTATTTGCCGGTGGATTGTCCAGGGTGAGAATGGCGGTACGTTCTTCACAGGCGAGACGTAACTTTTCAGACATAAGCTCAGACATAATCACTGTAACTCCATACCGGTATGAGAAATGCTCTCGGAAAGTAAACGACGGGCGACAATCAAGCGCATAATTTCATTGGTTCCCTCCAGAATCTGGTGGACCCTGGTATCCCGCACATGTCGCTCCAGGGGGTACTCCCTGATATAACCATAACCGCCATGAATCTGCAGGGCTTCGTTACAGACCCGGAACCCGATATCCGTAGCAAAACGCTTAGCCATGGCACAGTATGCCGTTGCTTCCGGATCCTTATGATCCAGCTTGAAGGCTGCCAGTCGAACCATCTGCCGGGCAGCCACCAGCTCCGTATTCATATCCGCCAGTTTGAACTGCAAGGCCTGGAAACCGGCCAGTTCACGACCAAACTGCTTCCGCTCTTTCATATAGGCACGTGCCGTGTTCAGTGCCTGCTGCGCTGTACCTACGGAGCAGGTGGCGATATTGATTCGACCACCATCCAGGCCCTTCATCGCGAAAGAGAAACCCTGGCCTTCCGCTCCCAGCAGGTGGTCTGCAGGTATACGAACACTGTCAAATGAAATCAGTCGGGTTGGCTGGGCATTCCAGCCCATCTTTTCCTCCTTCTTGCCGTACTGAATACCTGCCAGGTTGGCGGGAACGGCAAAGGCCGAAATGCCTTTCGGACCTTCTTCCCCAGTTCTTGCCATCACCAGCAGCAGATCGGTACTTCCTGCCCCGGAAATAAACATTTTCGAGCCATTGAGCACATACTCATCGCCATCCCGCCCGGCGCTGGTCGTCAACGATGCGGCATCACTGCCTGCTCCGGGCTCGGTAAGGCAATAGGACGACAGCTTGCTGCCACTGACCAGACCTTCCCCCCAATCTGACTTTACCCGATCTGTGGCAAACTCACTGATCATCCAGGTAACCATATTATGAATAGTCATATAGGCGGTGGTAGCCGTACATCCCATGGCCAACTGTTCAAAAACAATATGGGAATCCAACCTGGACAGGCCCAGCCCTCCCATGGACTCATGGGTATACAGGGAACAGAACCCGAGGTCACCCGCTGCCCTGATCACATCAACCGGAAAATGACAATCAATATCCCACTGCGCTGCATGGGGGGTCAATTCGGCCTCGGCAAATTGCCGGGCCAGATCACGAAAAGCGATCTGCTGTTCAGAAAGATTATAATCCATATAAAAATGCCGCCTCTTGTTTTTATATTATTTGTGAGGCCTGGGGGCATGCGGCATTTTTATTAATGGTTAGCGCATTGCTCGCCAGGTTGATGCACACGAAAGGTATCGACAAGTATTTTTTATAACATTTCAACTGCAATAGCGGTAGCTTCTCCTCCACCAATACAGAGTGAAGCAATCCCTTTGGTACCGCCGGCCTTTTTCAGGGCATGCAACAGCGTTACCAGAATGCGGGCACCGCTGGCACCCAGGGGATGACCAAGTGCGCAGGCACCACCATGAATGTTGACCTTATCATGATCCAGGCGCAGTTCACGAATGGCCATCATGGCCACTACGGCAAACGCCTCATTCACTTCAAACAGGTCTACATCACTGGCCTGCCAGTTAATTTTTTCCAGCAGCTTACGGATGCAGTCTACCGGAGCAATGGTAAATTCTTCAGGCTTCTGAGCATGGCTTTGGTAGCCAATAATTCTTGCGATAGGTTGCAAGCCCTGAGCTGTTGCATCACTTTCACGCATTAACACGAGCGCCGCTGCACCATCAGAAATAGAGCTGGAGTTTGCCGCTGTAACTGTGCCGTCTTTGCTAAAGGCCGGACGTAACTGACGGATTTTCTCCGGCCTGGCTTTGCCCGGCTGTTCATCAATATCAACCAGCCCTTTACGGGTTTCAACCGGCACAATTTCTTCAGCAAACGCACCAGAACTGATCGCTTTGCTGGCCCGCTCCAGAGAAGCAAGAGCGTAGTCGTCCATAGCCTCACGGCTCAGGCCAAAGCGATCAGCGGTTGCCTGGGCAAAGGCCCCCATGGCCACGCCCTGGTAAGCATCCTCCAGACCATCGGTGAACATATGATCCTTGACCTGGCCGTGACCCAGTCGCATCCCTCCCCTGGCTTTATCCAGCAGATAAGGGGCATTGGTCATACTTTCCATACCACCGGCCACCACCAGATCGGCTTCACCGGTTTTCAGCTGGGTTGCTCCCAGCATCACCGTTTTCATACCGGAACCACAGATTTTGTTCACTGTAGTGGCTGGAACATGGTCTGGAATACCGGCATGCAGTGCCGACTGACGGGCAGGCCCCTGGCCGGTACCTGCTGGCAATACACAGCCCATCAGTACCTCTGATACATCCTCTGGAGCAACACTTGCCCGCTCCAGTGCTGACTGGATCGCAATAGTACCCAGGTCAACCGCTGTCATAGACGACAGGTTACCCTGAAAGCCACCCATTGGGGTGCGGGCAGCGGAAACAATAACAATGTTTTCCTGTGACGGGTCAGGTGCAGAAGACATAGTGAAACTCGCTTTTTCTGTAATTTATTCTTTCTGATTTGCAGGACAGTGGTCACTGTTTTTACTGTCTCTTTGCATCATAGCTTTATTGATAGCAGAAAACGACATCAGGGCAAAACTGAAACAGGCAATTCTTTACCGACTATTAATAGCCAGGGACGATGATGACTCCAGCAAACAGATGGCATGAAATAACTGCTTAAACGCACAACTCATTAAAAAAATAAGATAGTCATTTACCCTTACGCTCACGTAGAATACCGAGACTTCTGCACTCTGATACAGGGGATAGAAGTCTTATTGATATACAGAGTCGATCTCTGACTGATGGAATTACCGGATGAAAAGCAGTATCCGACTGAGAGCACTGGAAAAGAAAGACCTGCGGTTTGTGCACTCTCTTAATAATAACCGCAGTATTATGTCCTACTGGTTTGAAGAGCCCTATGAGTCTTTTGATGAACTGGAAGACCTTTATGGCAAGCATATCCATGACAATACCGAACGCCGTTTTGTTGCTGAGCTTACGGCCACTGAAAATAACGAAGCAGAATCCATCGGCCTGGTAGAGCTGATCGAAATGGACTATGTGCATCGCAAGGCAGAATTCCAGATCATTATTGCGCCAGGGCATCAGGGGAAAGGTCATGCCCGTGTCTTGATCAAATCGGCCCTGGACTACGCCTTTACCATACTCAACCTGAACAAAGTGTATCTGGTAGTGGCCGTTGATAATGAGAAAGCCATTCACCTTTATCAACAAACCGGCTTTATTGAAGAAGGTCGAATGATTCAGGAATATTTCACCAATGGCCAATACTGTGATGTATTAAGAATGTACATTCTGCAGAGGGACTATCTGGACAAAACACGTCCCTTAACCCCTTGATAGATGCGGCTGGTTTTTAACAACGCACACGCCGGAGCTTTCCGGCGCAGTCTGAAGTAGTGGCACCCTTGACGGACATCCCCATATAACTTATGCACTGATATCTCAGGTATTCTAAAGCAGAGGCATCCCTGCCTATCGACTGTCAGATATCAATCACCTCAAAAGGCACCAGGGGATTCACATCAGCATCATAATCCACACCCTCAACACCGAAACCAAACAACTTCAGAAACTCCTCTTTATAGAGGGTGTAATCGGTCAGCTCAGCCAGATTGTCATTGGTCAGCTGTGGCCAGATCTCCTGGCAATGCTTCTGAATATCTTCTCTCAGCTCCAGGTCATCAAGGCGAAGCCGGTTACTGTCATCCACTGCCGGAGCCGCACCATCACTACGGTAAAGGCGCTCACGGAACATACGGTTGATTTGTTCGATACACCCTTCGTGAACGCCCTCTTCCCGCATTTTCTTGAAAACCATGGAGATATAAAGGGGCATAACAGGAATCGCTGAACTGGCCTGAGTGACCACACTCTTCAGTACCGCGATATTGGCGGAACCGTGGATTGATTTCATCGAATCATCGATGTCATGGGCTGTACGGTCCAGGTCTTTCTTGGCTTCACCCAGGGCACCATCCCAATAGATCGGCCAGGTCAGTTCCGTACCAATATAGCTGTAGGCCACTGTTTTGCAGCCTTCTGCCAGAACGCCCGCAGCAGACAGCGCATTCATCCACAGTTCCCAGTCCTGCCCCCCCATGACCGTAACCGTTGCTGCCACCTCTGCGTCAGTGGCCGGTTCCACCGTCGCTTCAAACAATGCATCTTTGTTGGTATCCACTGCGGTAGCGCGATATGGCTCACCCATCGGCTTCAGTACCGAGCGAATCACCTCGCCAGTATCCGGCAGTTTTCGCACGGGTGATGCCAGCGAGTAAACCACCATATCCACCTGGCCAAGATCCTGCCTGATCAACTCAATGGTCTTTTCTTTTGCTGCGTGGCTGAAGGCATCGCCATTCAGACTTTTGGCATAGAGGCCAGCTTCGTGGGCCAGCCGATCGAAGGCCGCAGAATTGTGCCAGCCCGCTGTTCCCGGCTTGCTTTCAGTGGCCGGCTTTTCAAAGAACACGCCAATGGTGGCCGCACCGGAACCAAAAGCTGCGGTGATACGGGAAGCCAGCCCATAACCGCTGGAAGCACCGATCACCAGCACTTTTTTGGGGCCATTGGCTACGGGACCCAGTGACCGGGTGTAAGCAATCTGTTCCTTTACATTGGCTTCACAACCTACCGGGTGAGTGGTTGTGCAGATAAATCCACGAATCCTTGGTTTAATGATCATCGTTGTCCCCAACAAGTGAAATCCGCTTCGAAAACCAGGGGCTTAGTACCAGTCATGAGCCCGTCTGTATGAATAACGGAGTAGCTTATCCAAAAGCCAAAGCCCGGAAAAGAGATAGCGCGTATAAGTCGGTAGCGTTATGGATCGGTTTGTTAGGATTTGTAAAGAGCAGGCGAGGTGAGCGGTTCTCGATAACGCCGATAAAGCAGGATTTTCAGTAAAAAAGAATAACGTCCTGTGTCGCGTCTGGAAGTAATACTAAAGTACCTTTTACTGCCTTTATGAAATATCCGGGTTAACAGCCGATAGGTGGATTTGTCAGTCATAGGTCATGGAGACTCCTGTGATACCTCCAGGTTACCCTTCAGAGAAACAGCCCCCGGTCGAGGTTAAAAAAGACTTTGCAAAGGCACCTCCGGTTGCGCCGCAAACACTCAGCTCTATGGTCTCTGAACCTGATACCTGTTTTACCAGTCTTGAACAACGCACTATCGGTCAAGTGGTCACTGATAACTGTCTGACAAAGCCAGCGACAAGGCCCGAACAGTTAACCTCTGCGGGTTTCTCTAACGCCCCACGCACAGCGGTAAGCAAGCACATAGATCAAACTGTTATCACATTAAGACTCAGTAATGCATTTAAGGGTGCCTGCATCAAGCCGCTGCCATCATGGATAGAGGTCGATACCGATACATTGAATGATAATGCATGGCTCGATCAATTCCTGAGCAAAGAGGATCAACAGTGGGTTGATGTCGTATTAATTCAAGAAGGTAAGGCTTGTCCCCGGGTTAAGGGGCAAACGCCCGGGCTTAATCCCCTGCTTCCAATCGTAGCGGTCGTGAAACCCAGCCAGGCTTATAAAACCATCATTGCAGAGCAGACAAGACACCCGGTTTCAAAAAGTTGCGATTACCAATGGCTTGATCGGTCCGAACTACGATCCCCAGAACAGCAGGTGCTCAGTGTATATCAGGGAAAAAGACCTGCTGCTGTTCTTGAATATCCATCGACCCTGGACCCCGGGATTGGTTCGGCTGAGTTATTTCCCGGTCTGGATACCAGGGTATTGACCAACCCATTTGGTCAGGGTGTAACCATTATTGCCCAACGCAGAGACGAACCACAGAGCAAGTATTATGCGAATCGCCTGGAGGCTCTGGTAAAAAAAGAGTGGCACCAGGCAGAGGCTGATATAGCCAGAGGGGTTCCCAAAGATCTTGCCTTGCTTCACAGCCATATCCGAAACCTGCAAAAGCGTGGCGAACTGGAACTGGTAAAACCTGATTGCATCAGGCGGGAGATCATCCACGCCCGTGAGCAACTGTCAGCCTATAACCAGTCAGTTAACCCAGGTCAGTTAACACCAAAGCAGCTGGCCATAAGGAAACAGGCTATTCAAGAACGGGTCACAGAACGTTTCAACCAACCCGCTGTTACCCAGAAACAACTGCTCTATTTATCTGCCCATAATCAAGTAACCAGACCATTACCTGAAAAAAAGAATGATGCTGGAGAGCTGCGAGCTTACCACATGATCAGTCGCTATGAGCTGCAGTTAACCCGGGAAATACCCACTGAACAGACAGCAGCAGAACAGGAAGCGAAGCAGATTCTAACCAGTAATAAAAAAATCCGAAATGAAATAAGCAAAATAACCCATAAGCACCGTCATCATCCAGACCAGTCAGAACCCATGATTTTAGAACATAAAATCACCGAGCTCAGAAATGACCAACTGCTGCTTTTTCAGGTATTAGACTCACCGGCATTAACGTCTATTGCCGGAAAAATCAGCTGGCAGGCGGCAATGGAGTTCAAGCGGGTTGGCTATGATCTGAACGATGAACTCACCCTTCCCGGTCGATGGACTGACCGACTTCTGGATCGTGACAACCCTCCCCGGAAACTGGGTAGTGGGAAGGAGAATACGGTATACCTGTTATCCTATAAAACCGGAAATGACACAGTAAAGCGGGTGTTCAAACCTGAACAGGCCGTTGACACCTCAGACTGGAGAAAAATCATCTCCCCGGAGTTGTACCACGATAGGGATCATCCAAATCTTACGGCCAGAAATCTGGCCACCGGCGAGATTGCCCGCCTGCTGGGCATGAACGTGATGCCCGATATGTCATTTTGCGAACATAACCACCAGATTGGACTGGAGATGGAACTGGCTTCCGGAACATCAGCCGAGACCAGTGTACGTGC
This sequence comes from Thalassotalea sp. G20_0, assembly GCF_017744175.1. Lineage (NCBI taxonomy): Bacteria > Pseudomonadati > Pseudomonadota > Gammaproteobacteria > Alteromonadales > Colwelliaceae > Thalassotalea > Thalassotalea sp. G20_0. Next base: position 126,153 of record NZ_JAGHQV010000001.1, read on the forward strand.
CAGTACCGGTCCTAAACAAGAGAAAAAACTGGGCCATCAGGAACTGATTGATAAGCAGGACAACTGGGAAATCAAAAACAAAATATTCAGTGGCCTGGCTGACCTTGAGCTGCTAGATGCCATTTGTGCCCAACCAGACCGACATGATGGTAATTACTTCATAGACTATGGGACTGGCCGGGTAACGGGTATTGATAACGATACCTGTCTTTACCCGTTCAGAGACATCATTGCGCCATCCGCTGACAGTAGAAACGCTGAATGGCGTAAAGGATGCCGCGTCGGTTATCCCCGGCTGATGACCCGCAAGTCTTATGATCGTTTACAGAAGCTTGATGTAGAATTGTTGTGTGAATCACTACCAGCCTGCTTCGATCTGAATGTTAAAAACGCTCTGAGGCAGCGAATATTCCTGATTCAGCAACACAGTCAGGCATTATTCTTTGCCGGGCGGATAGTCGATGATTGGGAATCGTGGCGTGACCCTACGACTAACGAACCCGCTATCGGGTTTCTCACTCTGCCAATGCACGACATTGTCAACAAAGAGCGGAAGGCCCTTAAGGAAGAAGAGAGTCGTATCCAGCCTATTCTCAGTAAATATCAGTCAAATGAACCACTGTCTGATCGGGAAAGCAATATTGTCAGAAGTTATTTATGGAGAAATAAACTGCTGAGTAATGATGAAGTGAATCAGAGGTATGCTACCAGCCGAAGCTATTTTTACACGACCATATATTAATAAGGTAGCATCCATGAACGACGGGGATCATCTATGAATGCACAAAACCCAATGGCTACCCTCTCACTTGCTGATATTGCCGTGAACCTGGAAGCGCTTGGTGTTCCTTTCCCTCCGGTACCCAAAGCACTCTCTGAGTATTTAATGCCACTTTCAGACTACGCCTTTGGTTCATGTCTGACGGAAATCCCCCTGTATCACCTTGAAGCTCATCTCGGTCAGTTGCTGAACCAATGGCCATCTGATTATGTTATGTATGGTTTAAGTGGCCACGGATTTAACTCCAGGGCTGTGCATTACTACCTGGTAACAGACCGGTGCGCCCTGTTCGTACAACGTTCTATGCCAGTACTGTCATCATCTGCATTACAACCCGGGCAGCTCACGCACTTAATGCAGCAGACCATAGAACTCAGTTGCCATCCAGCCCTGGATTCATGCGAGGATCAACTGGTGGTTGTTGACTCCGATATTCTCTATGGCCGAATAGGCAAATTCCAGAATGGACAGTTAAACTGGCAGCATGAAGTGGACAGCGCCATTGAACATGCCCTGGCCATTTTATAGTTGAAAACCGACCGTTTTATTTCCCCCCCCGGTATCCGACAATTCGACGGAATAAATAACCAGAAGAGCGCTAAGTTTGACAGAATATTAAGTTAATCTGGCCTATAGTAAATGCCTTAATCCGTTGCCATAGAAACAAATAACAAATGCCCATGGCGCGTGAAAATATTTTGCACCACCCTCAGGGATGAAAAATGGTTACGCAAAATATTTTTCACGGCAAATGATATCCCAGAGGTAGTCATCACAGTGCAGTTACCAACTTCCGGAATCGGATGCTGGCAGGGAGCAGGGCTGCTCGCCACTACCCTGTTGGGTACCAGCGTATTTATTCTTCCCCAGTTAACCATTGAACTGGCAGGCTACGGTGCCCTTTGGGCCTGGGCGCTGCTTACCCTGACCATTATTCCAGTGGCATTGGTGTTTGCCAGTCTGGCCAGCCGGTTCCCCCATGCAGCCGGACCGGCCTATTTCGTGGAAAAGGCCTTTGGCTCTATCGCCGGAAGAACCATTGGCATCATTTTTCTTTGCGCTGTCCCCCTGGGTGCACCCGCAGCCATCATTATGACCTACCAGTTTATTGATGCTCTGTTTATGGTGCCGGGCTCAATAACCATTGCCATTCAATTAGCGTTTCTGGTTTTGCTTTATGGTCTGAATTTTCGGGGCATACATATTTCTGCCACCCTTCAGCTAATACTGACTTTTTCTATCATGGCGGTACTGATCCTGATGATCATGGCCTGGGGGTTAGTTGATGTACCAGCCACCCCGGAGAAAACTGCCGTTAGCAGCAGCATGATTCTTAAAGCCGCCGGGCTTGCTTTCTGGAGTTTCCTGGGCATGGAGGCCATGTCCCATCTGGCAGGTGACTTCCGAAACCCCGAAAAAGACCTGAAACCGGCCATCATGATCGGCGTTACCATCGTTGGCTGTATTTATATGGCCTGTACATGGTTGATACTGTCCATACCGGTGACTGCTCCCCTGGCCATGGCGGGTGTCTTTGATCAGCTGGTGGGCGGACTGGGTTCACCAATCATCGGGACTCTCGGGCTGGCAGGTGGTATTGCAACCGTCAATGTCTACATCGCCAGTCTGATCCGTCTGACACTGAGTTTCAGCCAGGAAGGCGTATTGCCAGCCTGGTTCAGTAAACAGAATCGTTACGGTATTTCCGAACGCGCCCTGGCAACCTTACTACTCATCATTGCGGCGATTCTGATCTTTACTCACTTTACAGACCAGGATCTGGAAGATCTGGTTTCCTGGGTCAATGGGGTTTTCGTTATTATTTACCTGGCATCCATGCTGGCAGCTTTCCGACTGCTGCCTGCTAAATACCACTGGATGAACATACTTGGCTGCCTGTTCTGCTTTATGCTTGCCTGGGGCCTCGGGTGGAAAATGGCTTATGCCGCTGGCATGCTGGCGATTGCCTCACCATTGCTATGGTGGCAAAGGCAAATGCAAAAGCAAAAGTCGGCTTGTATGGATACTGGTATTACTTGAATTCAAGTTATCCATCATCACTACAGTGTGGATAAACGCAAATAAGCAGCTAGGCTCTGAGGGCGATAATGAGAACTCATTTGACTCAGGAGTCCATGAAATGAATATTCCTCCTGCTTTTTCACCCTCAGCACAATACTCACCCACCGCTGCATCAGCAAGCGCACAACCATTAACGGACTCGTCGTACTCTAAGGTTTTTCACTCTCTCGAAGAGATGAGCAATCTGGGGTCGGATGTCAGGCTTTTTATGGAGATAGCGAAAAAAAACATTCGTGATCGAAATATTGCGGCTTCACCGTTTCTGGTTTCTGAAACAGAAAAGGTAGCCAACAAGTTACTGGGACTACTACAGCCCGATGACATAAGTGATAAACCTGATAAACCTGATAAACCAGCAGATCACAGTTCACCGGAGAAAATCCATTTGTTCTCTAAAACCACAACCATTGACAGGACGCTGAAACAGTTGGGCGTCCCCTGTACCAGCAATCTTGAACTGAGACAACAAGGGTACGATAACGCCACTCAAAGGCTCAATGAACAGATTGCCAAAGATACTAACGGAGTGATTACCAACCTGCTCAACCCTGGTACGCTGAAAGACCCAAAAACAGCTTTCGTGTTAGTAAGCTGGTTGTTTCAAAATGTGTCGTGGGAACAACCTTTCATGGAGATACCCCAGGGGTATCGAACACACATGACCTGGAACGGTCAGAAGCAGCCGGAGATCGTCTGGATGGAAAGCGGCAAAGGGACAAACTTAATTGGTTATAAAAATATTTCAGGCTTTGAGTTCATTGCCTTGCCTGTTAAGGAATCCGGGTTGGACGCTGTTTTCATAATGCCTCCCAAAGCGGCGCAACAAGAACACACTGACGAAGTCAGCCATATCCTTACAAAAGGCTTGAACTCATTTTTTGCCCCTGAACCTGAATTTGATCAAGGACACGTCTCACTGTATTTACCCAAATATCAATTCGATTATGTCTATGAGACAGATTACCCTGAGCTGCTCGGTTCAGGAAAACATAAGACAAATCTTAGCATCAATGAGGCAGGTGCCCATGTTGCGGCTTCATTCCAAATTCTTGGCGGTGGAATACCTAATCTGATGTACATCAATCGCCCCTTTTATTTTGCCATGATTAATGATCAGGGTGATAAACGAAGGTTAGTGGGTGCCGCCTATATTAAAGAACCATGGGGATAGTGAGCGATGGTTAACTATTTAATCCCCAACGGTTATTAATTATTCTAATAACCGTTTTAATCTCGATTAAATCAGGAAATTCAGTCCTTGCCGAATCACAAAGTCCGCCGTATCCTGTTGTGCTCGCTCAAGCCTGTCCTGCCTTTGCTCCAGCCCATACTCGTGAAATATTCTTGGACCGTTCCACACATCCCTCGTGTAGTTTTGCAGATACAGCACATTCTCCCTGGCTCCAGTCAGGCCGCTGGCGGTCATAAAATGGGGACTGGCAGCAGCATCACCAGCAGCAGTGATCACTACTTGACGGGAGCCTGATTTTTTCTTTATCACATTTCTCCAAACCCGGCGTTGCTGCAAAGAGAATACCGCCGCAGATGAGTCATTAATCTTTTCCGGGGTAACACCCAGCGACTGGTCAATACCATAGCTGTGTGCCACTGATTGAAACCATGCCCTGGAAAGCGCTTTTTGTACCCTGGCTACGCGCTGATTACGCCATGCTTTCTGGTCGGCTGTTGATCGTTTTTTGCCATTTTGATCCAGATCTGGCACCGGTAATGCTGCTAACTTTTTCTTAACCTTCTGGCAGAATTGAGTAAATGCTTCAGGCAACTCCATCCCGATATAGACCAGGTTTTTATTGTCAAAACACCGGGTCTGCATCACACTTCCACGGGTGGATGCCTGCAAGCTGCGAACACCGCTTGACTGCTCATGGATTTGCCGGGCAAGCAATCTTCGTTCATCTGAACTCAGCCCCTCAATCCTTTCCACCTGAGATAGCATCTGCTCCTGGAAAAACTGCTGAAACTGTTGATCAAGTACCACCAACCCGCGAAAATCCGGAAAAGTTTTCAGCCGATCATTTTGCAGGGGCTGGTCTTTTGGTCCTTCCCAGGAACAGACACCATAGCTTCGGGCAGACGTTACGGCCCTGTCCCTCATATATTTATTACGAATTTTGCTATGTTTACCCCCGGCGCAAATCACTAAATCCACGGGACGGGTTAACGTTGCTTCAGGTTTCTGATAACCGGCAGGCGGCTTTTTCTTGCCGTTGGCAAAGGGAGAGGGATCATTCCCGGGGTGATATTCAGCCTGTACTGTATAGCCTTGTTCACCGGCCTCTACTTTGGTCACTTCATAGGCAGCCAACCGCTCCAATCGATTTTTCTGCGGGTCATCACGCTGGGAAGTATGATCGTAATTGCGTGCCATCAGTTCAGCCAGTCTATGATTCAAAGCTTCTTCCAACCGATGAGTGGCAATTTCTCCTGCCATTTCTCCCAAACCATCCACACGAACAATACCCTTTCCAGCCTGTCCATTCTCACCGAACAGGTCGTAGTAATGCTCTCCAAGATAAAACTTCAGCATATCCATCCATTTAGGATCCAGTCGAACCACTTGCAACCGGTTATATTCAGTGCTCCGTTTCTCAAACACTGAGACATTGGCCCCCTCCTGAAACTGGGTGAAAGCCAGCATCAGCCCTGTTGGCCCAGCCCCTTCAATGGCAACATTCGGATGTCTGTTTGCTTTATTGTTCTGCGCTATGATCCAGTCCAGCTGGGCTAAATCCACTTGCGGTCCTCTTAACTGAGCCAAATCCAGCAGCTTTTTGAACATCTGCTGATTGTGTTCAGAATCAGTACCATAGATATTGGCCTTTCCTATACCTTCTAATAACAGATTTAACTCCCAACGCCGCCCTTGAGTCAGCTGAACATGCAACAATGCCGCCCGACCTTCTGCTATCAAGGCCCGATGTGTTTTGCAACGGGCTTCGAGTTCTTTAAATTCCTGGTCTTGATCCTGATTTTCTGCGGACAAAGTGCTCCTTAAGGACTCATACTGCTGAAAATCTTTTTTAACCCGGTCCAGATCAAGCGTTCTCAATTCACTGGGTAATCGACTTATTCTGGCCGCTACAGCACAACCGTCTGCAAACAGATTTTCCTCTAGCCGGTGTACTCGCGAGTAACGAAAAAATAGCCCCTGATAGCTATCTTTAACCAAGGCCAGATCTCTGGCAGACACCAACTCCCGGGGATGGCCCTGCACAGACGAACTGCCCAGGCCATTATCAAAAATCCGATTGAGCGCATACCGCAAGGCCCGCTGACGCCGGGAGTATGGATAGATAAATACATTACCGATTCGTTTCGTTAATTGTTGATACTCTTCAAGAGACAGCGCCTCCCGAATGTTATGTAAAACGGACAGGGTGATGGTATCTTCCAGGTCAATAAAACCACCAGATTGCCGGGTATTACGAAAGTGCTTTTCCAACTTGCTGATAGCTTCGTGAGCTTTATGCTCATCCGGTAACAATTCCGGTGACAGAATAATAAGTTGATAATAGGCTTTCAGCACTTCTCTGGTATCTTCCAAAGTCACCCGGGGGAGGCGAGACAGCAATCCGGAAAGCCCTTTTTTCAGAAACCCAGCGGCTTCACGGATAATTTTACGTTCTTTCGTATTACTTAGAATTGTATCCTTACTACTGACTATCGCTTCACACTCTGATTCTTTAAGAAAAGGCAGAACGCCATTTTCCACGGCCTGTATGACCTGTTTTTTTAGACTGTAAGGTGCCTTTTCAGTTTGGAGCAATTCCCATAACTGACCACGGAATAAAGCAGCCGCTTCATAATTTTGTCTTCGTTGCTTGCGACCCTCTGTCGTGAAAAGGCTTAAAAAACGTTGAAGCAAAGAGGTATTGGATTGGACTACCTTAACTTTTCGATGCCATACCGCGCCCTGACGAGCATCGCCAGCGTGTTTCAATTCAAGGGAAATGTTCAGTTCTGCCAGTTGATGATTCTGATGAATTGCTTCAAGTTCTGCCAGCGTGTTTTTGATATAAGCATAGGGTTCATTATTTAATAACCCTGAGGGTCTGCCGGTATCCATTCCATTACTCCTTGTATGTTAAAAACTGTCGGACAGGTCCTATTCAGATCATTGGCTAGTTAACAATGTGCTTTTATATAAATCACTAACCGAATAGTCAGTTACGATGACACCCTATGCCTTACCGCCCTGTGGAAGTTGTTCTGTTTCGATATTAATGGAGAATGGGTTGACGTTATGCTTGATCGCAGCTCCTGATCAAAAGCACCTTACTTGAACAAAGAATGATAAGAGAGAGTCATGCCAAGCTTCCTGACCCGGCAGACAATAGAGAAGACGACATAACCATTCAGTTACATCGCCCCCGGTTTGAAAGGAAAATCTTTGAATTAGTCCAGGGATAAATCCAGACCTCGCCGGGCAACCCCGGGATAGTCATCTTCAGGTAAAAACGCAGAGAGAGCCACCAGCATTTCACCCAGCGCCTCTTCTGACTCAGCCACCAGATTGATATGCCCCATTTTACGACCAGGGCGCTGGGTTTTGCCGTACCAATGGCTGGTGACATTGGCCACTGACAACACTTCAGCGGGAATATCAGGCTGACCCAGAACGTTAATCATGGCACTGGGGCCAATGGCTTCAGTGGTGCCAAGGGGTAAACCGGCAATGGCCCTGAGATGGTTTTCAAATTGACTGCACAGGGTTCCCTGCTGGGTCCAATGGCCGGAGTTATGAACCCGGGGGGCTATCTCATTTACCATCAGCTGGCCATCCACATCAAAAAACTCGATGGCCAGGACCCCGACATAGTCCATTTCAGCAGCCAGCTTACTGAAGGCGTCCACCGCCTGTTGATGAATCCCGGTAGAGATGGATTTAGCAATAGATAACGTCAGAACCCCATTGGTATGCTCATTCTCAGTGACCGGATAAATAGCCATATTGCCCTGTTTGTCCCGGGCACCGATAACTGACACCTCGCGCTGAAAGGGAATCATTTTTTCAGCAATAATCGAGTGGGGTGAATGTTCACTGCCAGCAGCCAGGAAGTCTGACATTTCCGACCAGATCTGCTCAATATCACTGTCTGACCTGACCCGCCACTGCCCTTTACCGTCATAGCCTGCCTGACAGGTTTTAATGACCAGTGGCAGCCCCAGTTTCCCGATGGCTGCATCAAAGTGAGAACGGTCAGTGATCAGCTGGTAAGGTGCACAGGGTACGCCGGTTTTATCCAGTAACGCTTTCTCCATACTGCGGTCACCACCGACTTTAATAGCCTGCTTGCCAGGATAAAACTTTCCGGACGCAGCACACAGAGTCAGCACATCGTCAGGAATATGCTCAAACTCAGCGGTGATGGCGTCACATTCAGCAATAGCCTCCGAAAGGGTTTGATCGCTGACCTGAAGCGTCAGGGGGTGCATCAGCTTTGTGGAGCCAACATCATAGGAGAGGATATTGATATTCAGCGGTGCGCCCGCAAGACTCATCATGCGTGCAAGCTGGCCCGCGCCTAACACTAGAATATTCATACTGCTTTTTATCACTCGGCAGGATCAGGATTCGCTAATACAGTTTCGGTTTGCAGCTTTCTGAACTCATCAATTCTGGCCTGCAACTCTGGCTGCTGACAACCAAGGATCTGTGCTGCCAACAGGCCAGCATTGGCCGCCCCGGCATCGCCAATGGCCAGAGTACCGACTGCAACACCTTTGGGCATTTGACATATAGACAATAAAGAATCAATACCGTTCAATGCTTTGGATTTAACAGGAACCCCCAGTACCGGCAGACTGGTAAAGGCGGCAGCCATTCCCGGCAGGTGTGCAGCCCCCCCGGCACCGGCAATAATCACTTTGATTCCCCGGGCAGCAGCCTGAGAGGCATAATCTGCCAGTAGTTGTGGAGTGCGATGGGCAGAAACAACCCTTGTTTCGTAGTCAATGCCGAAATTTTCCAACATTTCAGCTGCATGCTGCATCGTGGGCCAGTCGGACCTGGACCCCATTATAATAGCAACGGTCATAACCACTCCTTTATTCTGAGCGGCAATAATAGCACATATAACCCGTTTGCCTTCAGGGAAAACAGACCAAGTCGTGGCCAGCAGGCTTGCATAAGAATGGCTCAGCAATTTACAGACAAGGCAACCTGGCAGCCGTCTGTCACTTTTCAAGCTGAAAACAACCATCTGATTCAATATAATTCTATAAAGATCAATAGATTAGCTTTTTTTCTATAGAGAAATGATACTAAAGTATAATTTTACATTTACTCATTATTCCATATATTGACGAAAAATTGGTCTAGATAGGAGTACGGACTATGTTTGGTTTTTTTAAGGGAATAGGGCATACACCACAGACGCAGCCTCCATTAGAAAATCGTGGGGCTAGACTCGGAGAAACAAATAAACAATCTGACGAATTAAAAAATAGCGCTGCGACATTTGCTCAAATCGCTAGTGAACTTAACACTAAAATCACTGGAAAATCTGAAAAAGCTGGAAAAGCCGAAAAAAATAAATACACTCAAAAAGCTAAAAGAGGTAATAGAGGTAAAGCATTTCACCGAAAGACTGAAGAAGTAAATGCTGAAAGAGCACCTCAACCAGGCAAGGTTGAAATTGGCGGAAAAGATCTTTCCAAGCGTAAAATTGTCTGGCTAGAAAAGTTTAAACATCACTTGAACATATTTGCTTGCAAAGTGAGTTTAAAACTTCACTTTTATCGTGGTCAGGAAGCACGAGCAGCTCTTAAAAAATCCAGAGATGAATCAAAATCAGAGTTGGCTATCCTTACAAACGAAGAAGCCATGAAGACAAATACCTCAAAGATGAAGGAAGAGCTAGAGGATAGGCAATACTTAAAGGCAGCCAAGAGAGCCGTGGCTACTAGTGAAGCTGCTTTTAAAGCAGGAAAAGGTCGAATTGAAAGCTGGTGGGCACGTGTTTAAACTGATGCTTATCAGACTGAAAAATTTAAATCCTTTTCAGGAAAATATAAGTTTACTGTCGTAAAAAAAGCATGAAATGCTGCCTTAAACCCGGGGCAGCATACAATCTTCATTTACTATCCATCAATCAATCCCATGGCACACTCCAAAGAGCCATTATTGACATAGATCCCATCTTCACTGATGAACCATCTTGATCAGATGCAGCCGATCGCGTTAACGCAAAGTCTCCCCCCAATGTCTGCTGTGCTATCTTCTGGCGAAGTCAGGCTGGCCTGCAGTCGAAGGCGGTTCAGTCCCGTTAGCCTGGTAAAGTCCATTCCTGATAAGCCGATGTAAACTGTTCAGCGCAAACAGGCTGGATAGTCTAAATATGAATAGTTCCCGAGGAATGTAATAGCTTGTTTAACGCCAATGAAACCGCTTTGAGAAACCCGATATATTATTTATAGTCTCAGCAGTCAGCCTTACAGGCAATACAGCAACGTGCGAAGTCGATTACTAAACCAGGTAAATATCAGAAGTCTGCCATGAAAATGCCTTTTCAGCCTGGAGACCAGGTGACCACTCATTTTTATCCGGTCCAGAAAAACCGCCGCAGAACCGTCATCCGCTGCTATCGTTCTATTGACTGCCCATCTGGCTGGCTGGTTGATACAAAAGACGACAGTGGGAAACTGTTGAAAGCACTGGATGCGAAGTGGTATCAGCTAATAGAAATGGAAGAGGCACCTGAGCCAGAGACCACCCGATAGCAAAAAGAATTGTTTAGTAGTGAACGAGGGAGCAGGAATGCAGCAAGAAATGGTAGTCGGTACTGGACTTGAACCAGCGACCCCCACCATGTCAAGGTGGTGCTCTACCAACTGAGCTAACCGACTGAAGTGGTGCGTATATTATCAATGCAGCTAAAAAATGCAACACTTCAATCAGCTTAATTCTAACAGGGTAAATACCTACTCTCAGTGTTTTAAAACCTGCTCTCTGAGCAAGGCAATTTCATCCCTGACAGCAGCAGCCTGTTCAAACTCCAGGTTACGGGAGTGCTCCATCATTTTTGCTTCCAGCTTCTTGATGGTCGCGGCCATGACCTCCGGGGTCATGGGAACCTGATACTCAGTTCCCGGCTCTGCCACTGCCTTCTGGGCTTTACTGCCTTTCTTCCGTCCGGGCACAACAGCGCCTTCAAGAATATCCGCCACCGATTTGACCACACCTTTTGGCGTAATATTGTGTTTCTTGTTGTAGGCCATCTGCTTTTTGCGACGCCGTTTGGTCTCGCTGATTGCCCGCTCCATGGAGCCGGTCATCCGATCACCATAGAGAATCGCCCGGCCATTAATGTTTCGGGCGGCACGGCCAATGGTCTGAATCAATGAACGGTCGGAACGGAGAAAGCCTTCCTTATCGGCGTCCAGAATAGCGACCAGAGAGACCTCGGGCATATCAAGGCCTTCCCGCAGCAGATTGATACCCACCAGCACATCAAAGGCACCAATACGCAAGTCACGGATAATCTCTACCCGTTCCACCGTATCAATATCAGAGTGCAGATAGCGTACCCGCACACCCTGCTCATGCAAAAACTCAGTTAAGTCCTCGGCCATACGCTTGGTGAGCACCGTGACCAGCACCCGCTCCTCTTTGGCAACGGTTTTATTAATCTCCATCAGCAGATCATCCACCTGGGAGGAGGCCGGTCGGACCTCAATTTCCGGGTCCACCAGACCAGTAGGCCTGACCACCTGATCAACCACCTGCCCCTGGTTCTCTTCCTCATACTTCCCCGGTGTCGCAGAGACAAAAATAGTCTGCGGTCGTCGTCCTTCCCACTCTTCAAATTTCATAGGACGGTTATCCAGGGCAGAAGGCAGGCGAAAACCATATTCCACCAGTGTCTCTTTTCGAGAGCGATCCCCTTTATACATGGCACCGATCTGCGGCACAGTCACATGGGATTCATCAATCACCAGCAATGCATTATCCGGGATGTAGTCAAACAGGGTTGGCGGTGGCTCGCCGGGTTTATTGCCGGAGAGGTAGCGGGAATAGTTTTCAATGCCGGTGCAGTAACCCAGTTCAATCATCATTTCCAGATCAAACTGCGTACGCTGTTCAAGTCGCTGAGCTTCCACCAGCTTGTTGTTATCGCGCAAGACATTGAGCCTATCCACCAGTTCTACCTTAATGGCTTCCACTGCATCAAGAATGGTCTGTCTGGGGGTCACATAGTGAGTTTTTGGATAAATGGTCGCCCTGGGCAATTTTCTCAGAACCTCGCCAGTCAACGGATCAAACTCGCTGATGGCTTCCAGTTCATCGTCAAACAGCTCCAAACGGACCGCCTCTTTTTCCGATTCAGCGGGAAAAATATCAATAACATCACCACGAACACGGTAAGTGGCCCGCCTAAAATCCGCATCGTTGCGCGTGTACTGCAATTCCGCCAGGCGACGCAGAATGGTTCGCTGATCCACCCTGTCACCACGGTCCAGATGCATCATCATTTTCAGATAAGACTGTGGATCACCCAGACCATAAATGGCGGAGACCGTTGCCACAATAATCGCATCCTGTCTTTCCATCAGGGCCTTGGTGGCAGAGAGACGCATTTGTTCAATATGCTCATTAACCGATGCATCTTTCTCGATATAGGTATCTGACGTGGGTACGTAAGCTTCTGGCTGGTAATAGTCGTAGTAGGAGACAAAATACTCCACGGCATTGTCTGGAAAGAACTCCTTGAACTCACCGTAGAGTTGTGCGGCCAGTGTCTTGTTATGGGCCATGATGATCGTCGGCCGCTGTATTTTCTCAATCACATTGGCCACCGTGAAGGTCTTGCCAGAGCCTGTTACCCCCAGCAATGTCTGGCAGGCAAGGCCAGCATCAATGCCCTTGACCAACTGCTCAATAGCAACCGGTTGATCACCAGCGGGACCGAAGCGGGAAGAAACTTTAAACGATCGACTCATGCTACCCTTCCATATGGAGCAGAAAAAATTTGCCAACGGTAACCGACAAACGCATATCAACGTTACATCGTATTGTGTATGATGCCTTCTGTTGGTCGCATGACGGATACTCGCTACTCACCACCGTTATAATACAGCTATTGGTAGATAGTTTCCCCATAGGGAGACTGACCAAACCAGCAGAGAGCTTACACAGACTCCAGGCGAATTTCTCCGGCCAATAGCGGAAGACAAACAGCATTATAATTCTCAGTGTTACAACCATAAACGAGGAAAACTGTGACTGGTCATCCATCCCAACGCGTGCAAATGGTCAAGCCATCTCCAACTCTGGCAGTCACCGCCAAGGCTGCCGAACTGAGAGCTGCCGGACATGACATTATTGGCCTTGGTGCCGGAGAGCCCGATTTCGACACTCCGGAGCATATTAAGGCCGCAGCGGTCAAAGCCATCGCTGAAGGGAAAACAAAATACACTGCCGTGGATGGAACCACCGAGCTGAAACAGGCCATTATTGATAAGTTCAAGCGGGATAATGGCTTTGAATACGGGCAAAGCCAGATTCTGGTTTCCTGCGGCGGCAAACAGAGCTTCTTCAACCTGGCCCTGGCACTGCTGAACAAAGGTGATGAGGTCATTATTCCAGCCCCTTACTGGGTATCTTACCCGGATATGGTTGTCATCGCCGAGGGTGTGCCGGTTATCGTCGAAGCCGGTCTGGAAAACCGCTTCAAAATCACACCTGAGCAACTGGAAGCCGCCATCACTGACAAAACCAGGCTGGTGGTACTCAACAGCCCCTCAAACCCGACCGGAACCGCTTATAACCGCAAAGAGCTCGAAGCACTGGGCAATGTGCTGAAAAAGTACCCGGAGGTAATGATCGCCACCGATGATATGTATGAGCATATCCTCTGGACTGAAGAGCCTTTCTGCAACATCCTGATGGTTTGCCCTGAACTCTATGACCGCACGATTGTTCTGAACGGCGTTTCCAAGGCTTACTCCATGACCGGCTGGCGGATTGGTTATGCGGGCGGGCCAGAATGGCTGATCAAAAACATGAAGAAGATCCAGTCCCAGAGCACCTCCAACCCCTGCTCTATCGCCCAGGCTGCTGCCGTTGAGGCACTGAATGGGTCACAGGATTGCGTGAAAGAGATGGTCAAGGTGTTTAAAAAGCGCCATGACTACGTTGTCGGCCGATTGAATCAGCTGCCGGGCGTCAGCGCTATTGAGGGTGACGGTACTTTCTACGCTTTTGCTGATTTCAGTGAAGCAATGAAAAAGCTGGGCTTTACCAAAGATACGGATCTGGCAGCTCTCTTCCTGGAAAAAGGCGTTGCCCTGGTGCCCGGCTCTGCCTTTGGTTCTGATGGCTGCATGAGACTATCGTTTGCGACCAGCGATGAGGCGTTAGAAAAGGCTCTGGACAGGCTTCAGGAAGCGCTGGCCTGATAAACGATATGCGCTGAGTACCAGCTTCTGGTACTCAGCAACTTGACAGACTCATTAAGAAAGGTATTATTTACCTTACCTTTTGATCCCCGATAGCTCAGTTGGTAGAGCAAATGACTGTTAATCATTGGGTCGCTGGTTCGAGTCCAGCTCGGGGAGCCAGGCACTTCAATGAAAAATCATCCCCGCAGATTATCATGTCTTATCAAAATGGAAATTTATCTCATTAGAGTCCTCCAGTTTGCTCCCTGCCCTGGTCAACCCGGTACCCTGCAAATACACTTGATGCGGCATTAGCAGTTTCGGATCTGGTTCAAAGCAATTATTCAACCAGGATGGAACCTGTTTCATGTAAGTATTTTCTAAATCGATATGCGATTTAACTTTCACCTTGATATCATCATCCAGATTTATAATCTCAGTTGCAGTCATCATCAAATCTCTTCCGACACTCAGGTCATGGGGCAGTTTCACACTAATTTCTGACAGTTTGAAATCCCTATCCAGCTTGAGCACTTCAGGGAAAACCATCACGCCTGGAAGGCCGGTCAGGTAAATAGATTTCTGCACCGTCATATCTATGGGCCATTGCGTAAAACTTTTACAGTTTTCAATAATCACACTACCCACAGAAACACCAGAACCAATAGATTTGAAATCATCACAGTCAATCAGATTCAGAGAGCCGTTAAACTTCATATTTTCCGGGATATGGACCAGGCCCGTTTTATTCATAGTAACCGAAAATTGCACCGACAAGGTCTCAGGCAGCAACTTAAACCCGGGACACCTCCTGACTGATAAACTACCATTTCGTACTTCAAACTGCTTTCCAGGCGACTCAAGGTTTTTACAATCGGATATTTTACAATCCCCCATAATCAACGTCTTATTACCAAAGCCAAGCCACTTGGAACAATTTGAGGCAACAAACATTCCATCCACAATTAAGTTATCAGACAGATAACCAATATCAGTATCATCAGGCACATCGACTATAGATTCAGAACTGTCTGAACCGGGACCACTCGCCAGGATAAACGCCTGATTCCTTTTTGCCGCCTGAATATCATATCCCAGCAGATTTTCAGGCAATACATTAATATGCTTTGGCCCTATTCGGATATCCCCCTTGATGTGAAGACTGGCAGGTAGAATAACGTTTTCAAGCCCTCTTAGATCAAGAGATGAATCAACAACATAATGGATATCTGCTACGAATTGATTGTTACGCATCAGTTCTATGAATCTTTCAGCGGTAACAACCCTGCTCGACTGTAACGAATCATCCTTCTTCACAAGAGCTGAAACCTTGGATGTTTGCCCGCAAGCCCCGCTGGATTCAGAATGAATTAGCTTTAGCTTTGGCGATGTATTTTGAACAACTTCCAATGACTCGGATTCACCTCCTGCATTAAGGAGTTTCGTAAAAGAATCCGCCAATGAGCAGGAAATAGCACCACCTGCATCCCCGCTGGTGAGTTTACGACCTTCAACTTGCTTAACTCTGTTTTTGGCAGGCTCCGCTGTAGTTAAAAATGTAGTTACAAGCTCATTAGTTCTGATGACATTGGTAGAAGTGACTTTGCCAGGTGACATACATCAAACCCTCTCAAACAGTTAATCTGAGATGTTCAATCGAGCTGGTAATTAAAGAGGCAGGTCAATAACCATCCACGCTATCCTTACCGTCAATTTCAACACTCCTTAATATGTGGTGCTCAATGCAACCATAGGAGGCCGCATGTCCCAACCAAAAAGAGAGAAATTTACTTGGCAACACATAAAACTCACCAAGATTGGAATCATAAACGATAATAAAGCCGCTATGACCAGCAGTACTTTTGGTACGGTAAAATGCCATGGCATGCCCATATACTTGTTGGGCACCCGGATATTGCCTATACCAGAATCCATAGAAATAAGCCCCTTCTTCCCATGAAAGTTGATTAAAAAGGGTAATAAAGCAATAAGGTGTATACCTTATCGGCACTTTTTTCGTGTATTTCAAGCCACGAAGCCGCATTAACATTTGATCAAATACCATCAGCTCCTCCGGTTCATAGCGCATATCCAACGTATATTGTAACAAAGGATTGGATCCACCTTTGTTCTTATTAAGTTCTGCCATTCTCTGTGCGGGCGCTAGTTGACGACTGACGCTTGTTAAAATCAGTCGAAGCCAGTGAAGTGAAAAAGCATGACAAGCTCCGTAAGCAGACTTGGAGTTTCCTTCTACTCGACTGCCCAGGATATCTCCTTGGGAGAAAGAAAAATAAGCCTCATAAAAATTCATATAATTTCTCGCTACCTTTGCCAAAGATAATTCTTAGGAATAACACAAGAAGTAAGAGGTCATTATTAGCAATTCCAAAGAGGCAAAATCAGACCATTAAAAAACCAGATTATAAAGACTATGGAACAGCTGAATCCAAAGTCATCAACGATCTGGCCATTATTGTAAGTATGGAAAATTATTGAAATATACTCGAAGCACAAGATTAGAAAGTAGCAGTTTAAATCGAGCCTGATATAATTTATTCAAATAGAAAGCCCGGCTCTATTTTCAATCTTACCTTTAATTTCAATCAAATTACTTAGACTACTCCCCCTCAAAACCCTGAATCGGTTTCACTGAACCCCAATGATGACACCGGGGACATTGCCAGTGCATTTCTTTCCCGGAAAAGCCACATCGACCACAGGAGAAAACAGGTTTAAACTCAAGCATCCGGTCCGTAAGATGGTGAATCAATTCCAGTACATTATCCGACAAGTCACACTGAAACTGACGACGAAGATCAATCAGCTCATTCAAGCCTCTCAATGTAGGATGACGCTCAAGCTGTGCTGTTAAAAAGTTAACAGCCTGAGACTCCCCTGACTCCCTGAGCAAAAGATGAGTCATTGCAATGATAACCGCAGTACCGGGACGCTCATTCAGGCAACGACCAAGGTAAGCGCCAAACCCTCGCAAACTTCCCGTATGCTCAAAAGATTTCTCCAATAATGGCAGCGAGAGGGGCATGAAGCTGATATCCTGAACCGATATTCTCTGCAACACTTTAATTGCCTCTTTGTAGCCACCTTCGTCAAATTCCATTTGACCCAGTAAAAGACTGGCCCTGACACTGTTTTTATCCCGGGAAAACGCCTGACGTATCAGACGGCGCGCATTCACCCGATCATTCTGCTTAAGGGCTATTTCGCTCTGCTCGCAGTAATAATGTGCCAGAATGACAGCAAAGTGCTCTCCCCGGCCCGGCCTCAACCTTTCTGCTACTTCTGCTGCCTTAACCCACTCCCGCTCCTGTTCGTAGACACGCAATAATTGCTGCAAAGCCTGGTCTCTCAGCTCATGATTCTGACGACTGAGGTCAATCAGAATGGATTCAGCACGATCCAGCAGACCAGCTGAAGAGTAGTTATGAGCAAGTGCAAGCTGAACTTGAAAAGACTGGATGGAAGTCAGGCTTGGGCGCGCCAGCAAATCCTGATGAACCCGGATGGATTTTTCTACTTCTCCGCGCTTGCTAAACAGGTTTCCCAGCGCCAGATAGGTATCAACGGTGTCATTATTGATATCCAGGGCTTTGATAAAGACATCAATAGCTTCATCCGTCTGCTCATTAATCAGATAATTCAGACCGACAAAATAGTCCTTAGACAACTGGCCAGAGCTATTCACCCGCCTTCTCTTCTGATCACGCCAGCCCAGAAAATAACCAATGACGATTGCAGCTAGAATAAGGCCCAATAACGCAATATCAGGCATCCGTAAAGCCTTTCAGGGCACTGGATCTCAACTTCTGGAGTTCGGCGTCACGCCGCGCCAGCTTTCTTCTCAGGCTGGCATTAGCCAGTCGCAAACGGATAACCAGCATAAGGGATACCAGCAAACCGGCAAAGCCACCCAGTACAAAGGGCACCATAACCAGCGTGGAACTGCTTACGGCCGGCATCATTAACCCGCCCATTTCAAGGCTGATCTGCTCGGTATTGGAGAGGGTAAAGTTGACGAAAAACACCAGTAGGACAACAAACAACGCCAAAACCAGAAGACGCTTGACCCAAACGACTATTGTCGTAAAACTGCTCTTGACAAGAGGCAACTCGTAGTTCGCCATAAACTTAATTCACGATCAATCCATTTCTGCCTGTAAGCCACGATTCACCCTTTCCCGCAGCTCTTTGCCCGGCTTGAAATGGGGAACATATTTGCCATCAAGGCTCACAGCTTCACCGGTTTTAGGGTTACGCCCGATTCTGGGGGCACGATAATGAAGGGAGAAGCTACCAAACCCCCTGATCTCAACCCGCTCGCCATTGGCCAGCGAATCGGACATTTGCTCAATGATAGCCTTTACAGCTAACTCAATATCCTTGATAGAGAGCTGCGGTTGCAACTCGGCAATCCGCTCAATCAGTTCAGACCGGGTCATCTTCGTTTTTCCTTTCCCTGCCATTCCCGGAATGCCTAAAAGATCCTGCAGACCTTGATAGACACCGCTTATTGTTCAAAAGCGCCTTAAATAACCAGACTGTTTCTACACTAGCTAACCCACACCGAGAAATCAAGCAACCCTTTGATTAGCACGCACATTTCATAAGAATACCTGCCACTCTCTGCTCCCGGCAGATAGCGAAGCAATACATTGGCTAAATCTCACAAAACCTTTTGATCAAAAAAAACCGCGAGGCAAAAGCACTCGCGGTTTTCTTTGCTCTTAGCGGCAACTTTTCAAACAAAAGCACCCCTTGAGCAATCAGGAACAGGATGGATTACTTGTTTTCCATCTGAGCCTTGATCAGATCACCAATGGTGGTCGGACCGGCAGCTTCTTCGTCCTGCTTGGTACGCAGCTCTTTCATCGCTGCTTTTTCATCGGCCTGATCTTTCGCTTTGATCGACAGACTGATGTTGCGGTTCTTGCGGTCGATGCTGATGATACGAGCTTCGACTTCTTCACCTTCTTTCAGGACGTTAGTTGCGTCTTCAACGCGGTCAACACTGATTTCAGAAGCTTTCAGGGTAGCCAGAACGTCTTCCGCCAGCTCTACAACAGCCGCTTTGGCAGTCACTTCCTTAACGATACCCTTAACAACAGAACCTTTTTCATTCAGGCCAGCATAGGCATTGAATGGGTCTTCGGACAGTTGCTTGATACCCAGAGAGATACGCTCACGCTCAGCATCAATCGCCAGGATAACCGCTTCTACTTCGTCGCCCTTACGGTACTGACGAACAGCTTCTTCACCGGTTTCGTTCCAGGAGATATCAGACAGGTGAACCAGACCATCGATACCACCGTCCAGACCGATAAAGATACCGAAGTCAGTGATAGACTTGATCTTGCCAGCCAGCTTGTCGCCCTTGTTGAAGGAGCCGGAGAAGTCTTCCCATGGGTTGGTCTTGCACTGCTTGATACCCAGAGAAATACGACGACGCTCTTCATCAATGTCCAGAACCTGAACTTCAACTTCGTCACCCAGGTTGACAACCTTGGATGGGTGAATGTTCTTGTTGGTCCAGTCCATTTCAGAAACGTGTACCAGACCTTCAACACCTTCTTCCAGCTCAACGAAGCAGCCGTAGTCAGTCAGGTTGGTTACGCGGCCAGAAGCACGGGCACCTTCAGGGAAGCGCTTGGTGATAGCAACCCATGGATCTTCACCCAGCTGCTTGAGACCCAGGGATACACGGTTACGGTCACGGTCAAACTTCAGGACCTTAACGTTGATTTCGTCACCAACGTTAACGATTTCGCTAGGATGCTTGATGCGCTTCCAGGCCATGTCAGTAATGTGCAGCAGGCCGTCGACGCCGCCCAGGTCAACGAAGGCACCGTAGTCAGTCAGGTTCTTGACGATACCCTTAACTTCCAGACCTTCCTGCAGAGAGCCCAGCAGCTGCTCACGCTCAGCACTGTTTTCAGCTTCCAGAACGCTGCGACGGGAAACCACCACGTTGTTACGCTTCTGGTCCAGCTTGATAACCTTGAACTCAAGCTCTTTGCCTTCCAGGTGCGCCGTGTCACGAACCGGACGAACGTCTACCAGAGAGCCTGGCAGGAACGCACGGATAGTCGCCACGTCAACAGTGAAGCCACCCTTGACCTTGCCACTGATAACCCCCTTAACAACGTCTTCAGCTTCGAAGGCTTTTTCCAGTTCCTTCCAGGCTTCCATACGCTTGGCTTTTTCACGGGACAGACGAGTCTCACCGAAACCGTCTTCCACCGCGTCCAGAGCTACCTGGACTTCATCACCAATAGCGATGGTCAGTTCACCGTTCTCATCCTGGAACTGAGCCTTGGGAATAACACCTTCAGACTTCAGACCAGCATGAACAGTTACCCAGTCACTGTCGATATCGACCACAACACCACTGACAATGGCGCCTGGCTTCATTTCGATTTCTTTCAGGCTCTCTTCAAACAGTTCTGCAAAGCTTTCGCTCATGATTTTTCCTGTGACAGTGTACGCATCTGCAAAGTCTCTGCCTTATCAGCAAAAAACCAGCCAATGATAACCGGATAACGTACACTGGTTGTCATCCACACCGCCAGCCGGAGTGGGTTACTTTAATCAGGTTCGAATCTGCAATGCTGGCTTTACGCCAGAAACGAACCTCCAGATAATGTTGAGTGCAACCTGTGGCGCACTCAGGCTTACTGAAGTGGAGAACCCACTTCCCTGCAACCTGGAAGGCTGTCAGGAAAATCCCTAAACCAGCCCTCTCAGGCGCATCTGTTCCAGCACCTTGTTGAATACCTCCTGGATACTCATGCGGGTACTGTCAAGAATGATGGCATCATCGGCAGGCTTGAGCGGCGCTACTGCTCTCTGGCTATCTCGCTCATCTCTGGCCTGAATATCTGCCAAAAGGCGATCAAAACTAGCATCAATCCCTTTTTGATGCAACTGGACATAACGTCTTTTGGCCCGCTCTTCGGCGCTGGCGGTCAGGAAGACTTTCAGCGCCGCATCGGGAAACACAACCGTCCCCATATCGCGGCCATCAGCCACCAGACCCGGCAGCTCGGCAAAGTCGCGCTGCCGTTGCAACAGCGCCGCCCGAACACCCGGCAGTGCCGCAACCCCGGAAGCCATGGCACCCACCTCTTCCGTCCGCAGACTGGCACCCACCCGCTCACCTTCGAGAATAATGGTCAGACCTGCGCCTGATTCTGATGGCAAGAACTGAACATCAAGGTGGCCTGCCAAAACCTCCAGCGATGATTCATCGGCAAAATCAACCCCATGATTCATCGCTGCCAGAGCGGTTAACCGATACAACGCCCCACTGTCCAGCAACCTCCAGCCAAGCTCTCTGGCCAGCAGGGCTGCAATCGTTCCCTTGCCAGACCCGCTGGGACCATCAATGGTGACCACTGTCACTGGTGTCTGAGACTCACTCACTGGTATTTACCTTTACCACAATACGCATACCGGCTCGATTGGCCAGGCCTGCAAAATCCGGGAATGAAGTCGCCACATTTGCACAGTCAAGAATGCGAATATCGTCCTTTGCCCGCAGTGCAGCTACTGCGAATGACATGGCAATCCGGTGATCGCCATGGCTGTCAATAGTGCCACCGTTAAATACAGGCTTCCCCTTCTTTTCAGAAGCAGCATTACCGGAACCATTGATCATCATACCATCAGGCAGTGGTTGTGCATCAATACCCAGGGCAATCAAGCCATCGGCCATGGCCTGAATCCGGTCACTCTCTTTCACCCGAAGCTCACGGGCACCAGTGAGCAGCGTTCTGCCTTCTGCACAGGCTGCTGCAACAAAAAGCACCGGAAATTCATCAATGGCGATGGGCACCAGACGCTCAGGAATATCAATACCCTTCAGCGGCGCAGAACGCACTACCAGGTCGGCCACAGGCTCGCCACCCACAACGGACTCGTTTTCAAGGGTAATATCTGCCCCCATCAGCTGCAGGATCTCAACCACACCAGAACGGGTCGGGTTCATGCCAACATGGCAAAGACGGACCTCTGACCCCTCGGCGATTGAGGCTGCCACCATAAAGAACGCCGCTGAAGACACATCGGAAGGCACATCGATTCGGGTAGCCGTCAGCTTGCCTCCTCCTTTAATCGCGACCCTGCTGCCATTCTCACCATCGACAGAGACCTTATAACCAAAGCCATTCAGCATACGGTTGGTGTGGTCACGAACAATACCCGGAGCAACCGTCACCGTTTCACCATCTGCGTACATGCCCGCCAGTAACAGGCAGGACTGCACCTGGGCCGAAGCCATTGGCAGATGATACTCAATACCCTGCAACCGTGTGCCGCCTTTGATCTTCAGAGGTGGGCGACCACCTTCTGAGGTCTCGATGGCGGCACCCATCTGGCCAAGAGGGTCCACCACCCGATTCATGGGGCGACCGGACAGGGAGTGATCACCGGTTAATGTTACATCAAAGGACTGGGCTGCCATCAACCCGGCCATCAAGCGCATGGCAGTGCCGGCATTACCGAGATAAAGCGGCCCTTCCGGCGGCTTGAGGCCATGCATGCCAACTCCCTGAATAGTGACCTTGCCAAGATAGGGGCCATCAATCTGAACCCCCATATCCCGAAATGCCTTCAGGGTTGCCAGGGCATCCTCGCCTTCGAGAAACCCTTCAATCACTGTTTCCCCTTCCGCCAGGGCACCCAGCATGATGGAACGATGAGAGATAGACTTATCTCCGGGAACACGTAACTCACCGGAGATAGCCCCTCCCGGGCTGGCAATAAATGTCTGGGTACTTTCTTTCATAGTGTCCCTAACTTCTTTAACTGAATCTTCACCTTCAATCAACACAGAGCCCGAAAAACCAGTAGCTATGACAGAATCAGGCAATGACTTCACCCGCTGCTTTCTGCTCTCCAGCAGAGAAGAGAAATGCTGACGCGCTGATTGTGCACGACTGAATATTCCCAGCAGCGACTGACTGTTTTTCTGCAAAATCGCTTCCCGGAGTACCTGAAGGCCCTCGGTAAATTCATCCAGTGCTTCCAGCACCGCCTGATGATTACCCAGTGCCACATCATGCCACATAATAGGGTCGCTGCCAGCGATCCGGGTAAAATCCCGAAAGCCGCCCGCAGCAAAGCGGAAAATATCCTGATTATCCGGATTCCCGGCCAGCGTATCCACCAGTGAGAATGCCAGGAAATGGGGAAGGTGGCTGGTCTTTGCCAGAACCTCATCATGATGATAGGGATCCATACTGGTGACCACTGCCCCACAGGCCTCCCAAAGCATCTTGACCTTTGCCAGTGCCACAGAGTCAGTATTTGCCAATGGGGTGAGGATGACATCATGGGCCTGAAACAGGGAAGCTTTTGCGGCACCGACACCACTTTTTTCCGACCCTGCAATTGGATGGCCGGGTACCAGCCAGGAGGGAACTTTGCCAAAGACCTCATGGGCGGCATCCAGCAGCGCTTTTTTACTGGACCCGGCATCGGTAATCACTTTTTCAGCAGGAACGCCATCGGGCAAGCAGGAAGATAGCTGCGCAAGAACGGGCTTCATTGCCAGCATGGGCACAGCCAGCATAATCACATCAGCAGCGGCAACACCGTCGGAGAGGCTTTCGCAGCCATAATCAATGATCCCGAGCGCCTCAGCCTCTTCCAGTGAGGCTTTATTCTGGTCATAACCATACACTTGCCGACACGCTCCGGCAGATTTTACCGCCGCTGCAAAAGATCCCCCGATCAGGCCCAACCCAACCACCAGCAGTGTATCAACTGTTTTCACAAACGCACTCCTTACGACGACTGACCAAGAACCTGGCTCAGCGCTTCCAGACAACGACGATTCTCTTCCGGCAAACCAATGGAAATACGAAGGTGCTCAGGCATGCCGTAATTGGCCACTGGCCGAACAATAATGCCTTTGGACAACAACCCTTCATAGACCGGCATGGCATCACGCTTTAGATCGACGGTGATGAAATTACCCGATGAAGGGATCCAGTGCAGCCCAAGGCCGGCAAACCCCTGCTCCAGGAATGCCATCCCCTGCTGATTAATCTCAATGGACTGCTGCAGATAAGCTTCATCCTTCAGCGCGGCAACAGCACCGAACTGAGCAGGAAGATTCAGGTTAAATGGCTGCCTCAAACGGTTCAGCACATCGGCTATTTCAGGATTGGATATCGAATAACCGACCCGGGCCCCCGCCAGCCCATAAGCCTTGGAAAAGGTTCGGGTCACCACCAGATTGGGATAGCGGTCAAGCAGATCGATACCATCAGGCAGGTCACCACCCACCCCATACTCAAAATAGGCCTCATCAAGGACAACGATCACCTCTTCCGGCACCTTGCCAAGAAAACACAGCAGATCCTGTTCACTGAAGCTGGTACCGGTGGGATTATTAGGGTTTGCCAGGAAGACAATCCGGGTATTGGCCTGGATCGCTGCCGCCATGGCATCCAGATCATGACCATAGTTAAGCGCTGGAACCACAATACTCTCAGCACCGACGGCCTTCACAGCCAGAGGATAAACAACAAAAGCATACTGAGAAAAAACCGCAGAACTGCTGGTATCCAGAAACGACTCCGCCAGAAGCACCAGCACATCATTGGACCCATTGCCCAGGGTTAATTGCTCCGGTGCCACCTTCAGTTTTTCTGCCAGCGCCTGTTTTAACTGATAACTGCTGCCATCGGGATAACGGGCCAGCTCTGCCAGGGATTCGGCCATTGCTTTCAGCGCAGAAGGTGGTGGCCCCAGAGGGTTTTCATTACTGGCCAGTTTGACAATATCCTCAACCTTCAAGCCCTGCTCCCTGGCAAGCTCCTCAATAGGCTTGCCAGGTTGATAAGGACTCATTCCTCTTACTCCGGGTACCGCCAGCTGCAGAAAATCACAGGACATAATTTGACCTTCAGTTGGGTTATGAAACTTGAAAACGGGCTCACTCACTTAAGACGATGAAAAAGCCATTTCCAACTCGTGGCAATTTTTATTGATTATGGAAAATTTCAGCGGTTATACGCTTTTCGGGCAAATACAGCCTGAAAATGTTGTTATCAGCTTCAACTATTGTCAAGAAGATAATCCCGGGGGGAATTCAAGTACTGACGACTAAGACGAATACAGTCCCTGGTTATAGATAAATTCCCACATCAGGGGCTTATAGAGATAGGCTTTCAGTGTCGGATCCAGCGGCAGATCCTGCACCGATTCCGACAACGGTTGTCCGGTTTTTTTCCGGTGTTCAACCAGGCGCGATCGGATAGCGGTGCGAGCGCAGGCCTGAAGTGAGTGGGGCTGAAAATTACACGGAATAAGGCAACTCCTCCTGCCAGTCAGTCTGCGATTACACCTGGCACCTGAATCCAACAGAGCTTTTGAGCCTTCGTTGCTGCAGCCTATAACGTCCAACGGTGTCTGGCCCCTGCTGTTTTTTGCGTTATAGTTGGCCCCCTCAGCCAGCAGCACTCTTACTTTCTTGCCGAAAGCCCTCATTGCCGCTTTATGCAACGGGGTATTTTGCCTGTTACTATCTCTGGCTTCAAGGTTGGCCCCCTCAGACAGCAGCACACTGATATGCTGCAGGTGGCATCCACCATTACCAGCCGCATGGTGCAATGGCGTCCGGCCGAATTGATCAGTAGCCTCAAGATCGGCACCCGCGGCCAATAGTGCCTTGATCACCTTCGGCTCATAAGCTTCTGAAACCGCAAAAAGTAATGGCGTCGCCTGATAATTATCCCTGGCCTCAATATCGGCTCCCCGGGCCAGAAGCTCTTTCACAGCCCCATGGCTATGTGCCTCATGCAGCGGAGTCCGGCCATAGTTATTGCGGGCTTTAACACTGGCACCTGCGACCAGAAGCGCCTTTAACTCTTCCAGATTGTATTGAACCGCCAGTGGCGTGTTTCCGTCATTATCCCTGGCCTCAATATCGGCACCCCGGGCCAGAAGCTCTTTCACAGCCGCCTGGCTACGGGCAATATGCAACGGAGTTTGACCAAAACGATTGCGGGCATTAACGCTGGCACCTGCGTCCAGAAGTGCCTTTACAGCCCCAAAGCTGTCTGGATCAGAAACCACAGATATCAGTGGAGTTTCTTCTCGCCTGCCTTTGGCCTCAAGATCAGCTCCCCTGGCCAAAAGCGCTTTCACAATCGCCTGGCTACGGGCCTCATGCAACGGAGTTCGATAATCACGATCGCAGGTATTGACTCTGGCCCCTGCGTCCAGAAGAATGTTGACAACGTCCGGAATTTCCGACATTACCGCCAGAAACAGCGGGGTTCTGCCCGCCTGGTCCCTGGACTCAATATCAGCCCCCTGTTCCAGCAAAGCCTTCACCGATGCCAGATCTCCATGGCTGGCTGCATCAAGCAAATTAAAATCACTGTCGTTTAATAATTCGCTAACTTGCAACGCTTCCAGTGTTTGCTTATCGCCTGGTTCAGACCTGCTTGATGGGGTATTCATCAATAGCTCCAACAAATTATTGTCAAAAAGATAATCCCGGGAGGAGTTTAAATACCGACGATTAAAACAAGTAGCCGCTGATTATAGATAAGTTCCCATGAGGGGCTTATAGAGATAAGCTTTCAGCGTTCGATCCAGAGGCAGATCCTGCACCGATTTCGACAACGGTTGTCCGGTATTTTTCCGGTGTTTAACCAGGCGCGAGCGGATAGCGGCACGGGCGCAGGCCTGAAGTGATTGGGGCTGAAAATTACCTGGCTCAAAATCCTGATTGATGCTGTCAAATCTGCCAGTCGCTGCCAACAGGGCTTCCATGTTGCCAATTCTGCCCACGGCCACTTCCAGCGCTGTATTTCCATAACAATCTCGCGCCTTATAGTTGGCACCCTCAGCCACCAATACTTGTACTTTCTTGCCCGAAAGAGTGAAAGCTGCTTCATGCAACGGGGTATGTCGTGCAATTTCTTCCCTGGCTTCAAGATTGGCCCCCTCGGACAGAAGTACCTCCATATACCGCAAGTCGTGACGCATATCACCAGCCACAAGGTGCAATGGTGTCCGTTGAAATTTATCCGCAGCCTCAATATTGGCACCTGCGAACAGAAGCGCCTTGACCGCCTCAAATCTGCCATAAAGAGTAATCGCAAGAATTAGTGGCGTTGCTTCATCATTATCCCTGGCTTCAATATCGCCCCCCCAGGCCAGCAGCTCGTTCACAATCTCACTGCTCCTGGCGTTATGCAACGGAGTCCGGCCTGAATCATCCCGGGCATTAACGCAAGCACCTGCGGCCAAAAGTACCTTTAACTCCTCCAGTCTGTCTTGATGATAAGTCGAAGAAAACAGTGGAGTTTCTCCGATATGATTCCTGGCCTCAATATCGGCTCCCCAAGCCAGAAGTTCTTTCACAACCTCCTGGCTACGGGCTTTATGCAACGGAGTTTGACCATGACGATTGCGGGCATTTATGTTGGCACCTTCTTCCAGAAGTGTCTTTACCGCCTTAAAGCTACCTCTTTTAGAAACCACAGATATCAGTGGAGTTTCTTCATAATCACTTCTGGCCTCAATATAAGTTCCCCTGTCCAGCAGCAATTTCACTGCCTCTTGGCTAACAGCCTGATGCAGCAGAGTTTCACCAGAATAATCGCGGGCATTAATACTGGCACCTGAGCCGAGAAGAACGTTGAAAACTTCCGGGTTTTCCAACATTACCGCCAGAAACAGCGGGGTTCTGCCAGCCTGATCCACGGATTCAATATCAGCCCCCTTCTCCAGCAAAGCCTTCACCGATGCCAGATCTCCATGGCTGGCTGCATCAAGCAAATTAAAATTACTGTCGTTTAATAATTCGCTAACTTGCAACGCTTCCAGTGTTTGCTTATCGCCTGGTTCAGACCTGCCTGATGGGGTATTCATCAATAGCTCCAACAAATTATTGTCAAAAAGATAATCCCGGGAGGAGTTTAAATACCGACGATTAAAACAAGTAGCCGCTGATTATAGATAAGTTCCCATAAGGGGCTTATAGAGATAGGCTTTCAGCGTCGGATCCAGCGGCAGATCCAGCACCGATTCTGACAACGGTTGTCCGGTATTTTTCCGGTGTTTAACCAGGCGCGAGCGGATAGCGGTACGGGCGCAGGCCTGAAGTGACTGGGGCTGAAAACTAACCGGCTCATTATCCGAATCGATGCTGTCAAACCTGCCAGCCGCTGCCAGCAGGTCATCCAATTTGTCAATTCTGCCCATGGCCACATGCAACGGTGTACTCCTATTCCAATCTAGCGCCTTATAGTTGGCACCCTCAGCCACCAATACTTGTACTTTCTTGCCCGAACCACTAAATACTGCTTCATGCAACGGGGTATATCCTGTACTTTCTTCCCTGGCTTCAAGATTGGCCCCCTCGGACAGAAGTACCTCCATATACCGCAAATCGTAGCACTTAGAGCTAGCCGCAAGATGCAATGGTGTCCGTTGAAACTTATCAGCAGCCTCAGTATTGGCACCTGCGAACAGAAGCGCCTTGGCCGACTCCAGTCTGTCATGATGTGTAATCGCACAAATTAGTGGCGTTGCTTTATCATTATCCCTGGCCTCAATATCGGCTCCCCAGGCCAGCAGCTCGTTCACAATCTCACTGCTCCAGGCATAATGCAACGGAGTCCGGCCTAAATCATCCCGGGCATTAACGCAAGCACCTGCGGCCAAAAGTACCTTTAACTCCTCCAGTCTGCATTGATGATAAGCCGAAAACAGTGGAGTTCCTCCGGTATTATCCCTGGCCTCAATATCGGCTCCCCAAGCCAGAAGTTCTTTCGCAACCTGGCTATGGGCTCTATGCAACGGAGTTTGACCATCACGATTGCGGGCATTTATGCTGGCACCTGCGGCCAGAAGTGTCTTTACCGCCTTAAGTGCCTTTACCGCCTTAACTCTACCTCTTGTGCAAACCACAGACATCAGTGGAGTTTCTTCAGCATAATTCCTGGCCTCAATATCAGCTCCCCTGGCCAAAAGTGCTTTCACAACCTCCTGGCTACGGGCCTCATGCAACGGAGTTCGATGCAAACAATCGCAGGCATTAACTCTGGCCCCTGCGTCCAGAAGAACGTTGACAACGTCCAGGTTTTCCGACTTTACCGCCAGATGCAAACAATCGCAGGCATTAACTCTGGCCCCAGCGTCCAGAAGAACGTTGACAACGTCCAGGTTTTCCGACTTTACCGCCAGACACAGCGGAGTTCTGCCACACTGGTCCTCGGACTCAATATCAGCCCCCTGCTCCAGCAAAGCCTTCACCGATGCCAGATTTCCTTGGCTGGCTGCATCAAGCAAATTAAAATTACTGTCGTTTAATATTTCGCTAACTTGCAATGGTTCCAGTGTTTGCTTATCGCCTGGTTCAGACCTGCTTGATGGGGTATTCATCAATAGCTCCAACAAATTATTGTCAAAAAGATAATCCCGGGGGGAGTTTAAATACCGACGATTAAAACAAGTAGCCGCTGATTATAGATAAGTTCCCATGAGGGGCTTATAGAGATAGGCTTTCAGCGTCGGATCCAGCGGCAGATCCTGCACCGATTCTGACAACGGTTGTCCGGTATTTTTCCGGTGTTTAACCAGGCGCGAGCGGATAGCGGTACGGGCACAGGCCTGAAGTGATTGGGGCTGAAAACTAACTGGCTCATTATCCGAGTCAATGTTGTCAAATCTGCCAGTCGCAGCCAACAATTCGTCCATTTTGCCAATGACATTGGCCACTTGCAACGGTGTACCCCTATGCCAATCTAGCGCCTTACAGTTGGCACCCTCAGCCACCAATACTTGTACTTTCTTACCCGAACCACTCAAAACTGCTTTATGCAACGGGGTATATTGTGTAGTTCTTTCCCTGGCTTCAAGATTGGCTCCCTCGGACAGAAGTACCTCCATATACCGCAAGTCGTGGCTCTTATTGCTAGCCGCAAGATGCAATGGTGTCCGTTGAAATTCATCAGCAGCCTCAATATTGGCACCTGCGAACAGAAGCGCCCTGGCCGCCTCCAGTCTGTCATCACGATGTGTAATCGCACAAATTAGTGGCGTTGCTTTATTATTATCCTTGGCCTCAATATCGGCTCCCCAGGCCAGCAGCTCGTTCACAATCTCACGGCTCCAGGCCTGATGCAACGGAGTCTGGCCTAAAACATCCCGGGCATTAACGCAGGCACCTGCGGCCAAAAGTACCTTTCGCTTCTCCAGACTGTCTCGATGATCAGCCGAAAATAGTGGAGTTTCTCCGGTATTATCCCTGGCCTCAATATCGGCACCCCAAGCCAGAAGTTCTTTCACAGCCTTCTGGCTACGGGCTTTGTGCAACGGAGTCCGACCATAACAATCGCGGGCATTAAGGCAAGCACCTGCAGCAAGAATAACATTGAGAACTTCCGGGTTTTCCGACATTACCGCACGAAATAGCGGGGTTCTGCCAGACCAGTCCCTGGCCTCAATATCAGCCCCCTGTTCCAACAACGCCTTCACCGATCCCAGGTCGCCATCCCCGGCTGCCTTGAGCAGATTTTTGTCCTCCGGGGACAGTTCGTCTGCTGCGCCAAACAGAGCATTTGTAATGACTCTCAACAGTGTAATCATAACGACTTCCACATCGTCCAGTGTTTGGTCAACGCCGGGACAAGACTGCTTTCTGGATCGTCAGCTCCAGCTATTACTGCCAGAAAGACAGTCTCGTGAGGCGTTTAAGTGATGACGACTGAACTTTTTTCTGTCCGATCGTCTAAATCAGTCGTACGGCTTTTTCAGTGCTAATTCTCCAAGCCAGGCATAACAATTTAATGCAGGAGCAATTGCTGCACAGCACAGATTATTACCGGACAGCCTCCCGGAGAGTTTGGCATATTCATTATGCAGGGTGACCAAAAACACGGATTACCAATCCTCATTAACAGTCATGTGAAGTTGGACATTTAACAATGAAAATTATGGAGACAGTTTCATGATTAATTCAACCGGTCATCAACCGATCCCTCCATCTGATCCAACTGCCAGGCTCCCGGGATTGGCAGACCACGGGCCATCAAGCAGTGATTCGCCAATGCCCCCTTTTGCCGGAAAGTGTGTCGCCGTTACCAGGGGCGGCTCTGAACCCATTGAGCCGGAATCATCAACCTCTGCAATTGCCATATCTGCACGGATTGTTGAATCCGGCTTTGCCTCTGACCCACTGCCTGAAAAACAACCGGGTGACTTTGTGAAATGGGGAGAGTTGGACCAGCAAATCAGAGAAAGCCTAACGTTCTTCAATGTGTATGTGTTCGCTATTTATCTGGATCTTCCGTTAAATCAATTATTTAAACTCGAGCAAAAATTTCCGAATCAGCATGATGCAACTACACCTTTTCATCTGCTGGAAGATTTTTTAACTGAGGCAAATCATAAGTTAACCTATGAACAATGGCTCATAGTGCTGGCGAATACCTCAAGACCAGAACTGGTGAAATTGTATTGTGAAAAGTCGGGTGTTGCCATTGACCAGAGTCAGTTCCTGTCTGGCTGGCCTGCCTGTGTACAGGCTGCTGATAATGATGCTGCGCTAAATCACAAGCTGAATATTTTCAAGCTGATCAAGATCTTTCAAATAGAAAAACGCCCTTTTTTTTATAATATTCCGACGGCAACATTAGCCTATGCTGCCGGATACCCGGACCTGATGGATGATCAGGATATTAAACAATGCTTTGACGTAGCAAACTTTTATGTAAACACACTCCTGTTTAAGAAAATCCTGGATAAACACGGTGGGAGCATTAGCACAAATGAAATAGTTAAAATAATGCACAATCCTGAGATTATGATTATCAGCTGCGCGTACCGCCTCATTGAATCGCTGAAAGGCAACACCATACCTTTTTTCCGCAGCCATAACTTAAGCTGGAATAAGCAGATTGTCGATCTGACATTCCAGGTTTCAGTGCTTGGGATAAACGCTGAACATTTGGGCCGGGCACTGGGGGTACCGTTGCATATCATCCAGAAAATTGTTGATAGAGATTATAACTTGGTAAGCAATCAAGAAATGTTCGATGATTTATTCAATCAAGCAATCCTTTGCTCCCCCCGACTCACACCCGGGCACATTATCCATGCACTGCGGGAAGCAGGCAGTGCCAGTGGTTGTCGCGAAGAGTTAGAAAAATGGATAGAAAAGGATAAAAAATCAGACAAAAGGAATACATGTTTACCCTGGCTAAACGAATTCACTCCTGAAGAGTTACCTGAACTCAAACCACTCTATCGGCCGGAAGATGACAACTCTAACGAGATTGTCAGTTCGCAACCGTTGACCCTGGATTTTTTGCGTAACCTGCCATTAAGCCATAACTGGTTTTTGATTGGTTTAACCATGGGGCTGTCAGGGGATGAGCTGGAAAGGATTGGTTCCAGAACGATCTTTGAAAACGGTGCGCCAGACAAAAAAAGGCTGAGCCTTGCAGCTCCGGAATTATCCCGAACACTGGTTCTAAAGAGGCTGGAAACAGGTCACCTTTACCAGGCACTGAAGATTCTGGATGATCAGGCAACACTGGCTTACTTTCCAAAGCATTCGGATGACCAACCTGAAAAAAAATTACCCGGGAAGATCGCTAAAGCCACCAGACAGGGACAATTAATGGCCCGGGTTGTTCCTTATTTCGGTTCGGAAAGCATAAAATTTCTCAGCGCTATGATGAGCACAGTTGCAACAAGTCGAATTACTTTCAAATCATTGAAAAGGCCACTCACTGACAATCCAGCTACTGAATCGCCCCCCCCGAAGTCAGTAAAAACAGAGCCTTCCATTGTTAATGCAAACAACGTCACCCCGATGCCTGAACGGAGTGTCATCTCCGGCACTGAATGCTCCCGGTTACCAGAAACACCACTGGACGGCACTGTATACTGGAATGATTTGGGCTATAAATTTACCCGGGGCGTATCACCTGTGGACCAGACAGTGTTTGCCATATATCTGGGATTTCCAATAGCCGATATTGCCAACATTTTAGAAACTGCAAGTCATCAGCAATATGCACAGGCTAACTATTTATCCCTGCCTGTCGTCAATCGACAAGATAAGGCAATCCGGGAAAAACTGCTGATAACCCATAAAAAACTGCATACAATGCTGTTGGGTATTTCAAGATTTGATCTGGTTAATTTGCACTGTAAAAATTTTGGTATTGTATTTGACCAGAGTCGGCTCGGGACTCAATCGCCTCCCATTGTAGAGACTGTTGATGCCAATGCTGAGCTGGATTATCAGCTGGATTTCTTCAAGTTACATCAGATCGTCGAAAAAGATGAGTATCTGGCTCACACAGTTCCGATGGCAACAATTGCCTTTGCGGCCGGATATCCGGAACTGATGATGGATCAGGATCTGCAATCTATCCCAATTAGAGTCAAGCGATTTTCAACCATGATTTTGCTGAAGAGGATTCTGGATAAACAAGGGGGGGTCATGACCACAAATGAGCTGGTAAAAATAATGAGCCACCCTGAGATTATGGCCATCCGTTGCGCATATCGTTTCATAGAGACCTTAAGAGGTCATCCAGTACCTTTTAGCCTTGTAAATGAAGGCAATTTGTGTAAACAAATGTTTTGTTTGGCTGACGGAATTGCAAAGATCAAGATACCTGCTGACGCCATTGGTAATGCCCTTGGGGTGTCATTGCCAATAATCCAGAGCATTCTCAAGGAATCATTTGTTGATGAAGCCGACCATGAGCAGATATACGAACTACTGCTTGCAGCAACTCGTTGTCAGCCCGGGGTGCTGACTCCGGCTCATATCTTATATGCTCTACGCGAAGCTGCCGGACCCAGACTGGAAGGAAAGTTAAATCGCTACATTGCAATTAACACAAAGAAATTGTCTTTATTTCTGGAGCCTGGTTCTGAACAGCCCCCTGCCATCAAACCACTCTATCGCCAGGATGATGACAGCTCTGTCACCACGACCAGTTCACTACCGCTAACCCCGGATTTTCTGCGCCGTTTACCATTGAGCCATAACTGGTTTTTGATTGGTTTAGCCATGGGCTTACCCGTGGATGAGTTACGGGAAATGGACCAAAAGACCAGAGATAAAAATAATGAGGTTAAGCAAGCGAAGCAGAGCCTTGCAGCCTGTTATCTATCCCATAAACTTGCAGAGCTGGGTAAGAGAGGCGTGGAAACAGGTCATCTCTTTCGGGTATTGCACAATTTGGATGATCAGGTGGCTCTGCATTATTTTCCGGAGCATCTGTCAGCTCAACCTGAAAAAGCATTACCAAAGGACATCACTAACGCCATGGAACAGGCAAAACTGATACTCAAGTTGTTCAACACAGTTGATCAAAAAGAGTTGGAAAAAATTCTGTCTGGCTACAATCGTTACGATCAGATGAAACAAGAGTTCTGGATATAGGCCGCAAATGCCTCCCGTGGAAATTCCCACATAAGGCAGGTAGCAACTGCCCTGCACTTTGACCGCCAAGCATATTCATTGTGCAGGGTGGTAGAAAAGTCAGCTTAAAAGGCTCATCACCGGCCATGAGCCCTTGGACATTTAACCATCATAATTCCTGTCCGCTTAATACAACAACGATCAGAGAACACCCTTGGGATAAGAACCAAGCACACGGAGGTCATTGGCACGCTCACCCAGCTTCTCCAGCACCTTGCCAACAACAGGGTCATCCTGATGACCTTCAAAATCCACAAAGAACACATAGTTCCAGATTCCGGTTCTGGATGGGCGGGTCTCAACCCGTGTCAGGTCAACATTGTGAACATGGAAAGGCTCAAGAATCGCATGGAGCGCACCGGGCTGGTTACGCATGCTGATAACTACCGACGTCTTGTCATCGCCACTGGGTGGAACCGGCTGATTACCAATGATCAAAAACCGGGTTGAGTTATCCGGGCGGTCTTCAATTTTTTCAGCAATCTTTTCCAGACCATACATTTCTGCAGCCATATCACCGGCAATCGCGGCCGAATTCCACTCACCCTTGACCCGCTTCGCTGCTTCTGCGTTGGAGCTGACCGCCACCCGCTCAGCCATGGGCCAGTGGGAGTCCAGCCACTTGCGACACTGGGCAAACGACTGGGCATGGGAGTAGATGCGGGTAATATGATCCCGCCGGGTGTTTTCTGAAATCATCATGTGTTGATGGATGCGCAGTACCACTTCACCACAGATCTTCAGTGAAGAGTCCAGAAAGCTGTCCAGGGTATGACTGACCACACCTTCCGTGGAGTTTTCCACCGGCACCACACCATAGCTGACTGCACCGGCAGCCACTTCCCGGAATACCTCATCAATGGCAGCCATAGGCACGCAAACCGCAGAGTGGCCGAAGTGCTTCAGGGAAGCCTGCTGGGTAAATGTGCCTTCCGGCCCCAGAAAAGCCACCTTGACCGGATCTTCCAAAGCCAAACAGGCTGACATGATTTCACGGAACAGACGGGCCATCTCTTCGTCATGCAAAGGCCCGTCATTTTTCTTCATGATCTTACGAAGTACCTGGGCTTCGCGCTCAGGTCGGTAAAACACAGCAGAGGGATCAGCTTCTGTTTTTACACGGGCCACTTCCTGGGCACATCGCGCACGTTCGCTGATCAGATCAAGGATTTGCTGATCCAGCGAATCAATTTGAGTTCGCAACTGCCCCAATTTCTCTTCTGCCATTATCCATACCGCCGTTCAAATTCTTTCATGAAGTCAATAAGAGCATCCACATGCTGCTCTGGCACTGCATTATAGATACTTGCCCGCATACCGCCTACTGCCTTGTGCCCTTTCAGGTAACGAAAGCCTGCCTGTTCGGACTCGGCAAGGAACGTTGCATCCAGTTCCGGTTTGATCAGTGTAAACGGCACATTCATGCGGGAGCGCCACTTTGGGTCCACCGGGTTCTGATAAAAACCGGAGCCATCAATCTGAGCGTACAGCTTGTTGGCCTTGCGCTCATTGAGCGCATTAATCGCTGCAAGCCCGCCCTGTTTTTTCAGCCATTTAAAGACCAGACCGGCAAGATACCAGGCAAAAGTAGGCGGTGTGTTATACATGGAATCATTGCCCGCCTGCAGCTTATAGTCCAGCACCGCAGGACACATCAATGAACCGCGCTCCAACAGGTCGTCACGAACAATCACTACGGTAAGACCGGCCGGGCCAATATTCTTCTGAGCGCCCGCATAAATAACACCAAACTTGCTGACATCAATCGGGCCGGACAAGATATTGGAAGACATATCCGCCACCAGCGGCACATCCCCCGTCTCCGGTATAAATGAAAACTCAAGACCACCGATGGTCTCATTGGGCGTGTAGTGCAAATAAGCGGCATCTTGACTTATCCGCCACTGGTCTTCGGCGGGCATGGCATTAAAGGCTCTGTCCTTGCCATCAGCGACAATATTCACATCCAGGTAGCGCTGGGCTTCTTTAATAGCTGACTGGGCCCAGTAACCACTGTTGACATAGTCAGCAAAAACCTTGTCTCTCTTAAGGTTCAGTGGCACCGCCGCAAACTGCCCCCGGGCTCCCCCTTGCAGAAAAAGCACCTTGTAGTTATCAGGGATCTTCAACAGATCACGCAGGTCTTTTTCGGCCCCATGGGCAACCGTAAGAAATTCCTTGCCCCGATGACTCACCTCCATCACCGAAGCGCCCACATCCTGCCAGTTCATCATCTCATCCCGGGCCTGCTGCAGCACCTCATAGGGAATCGGTGCAGGTCCGGCTGAAAAGTTGTAAACCCGATTATCCAGCTGCGCCAGAACATCATTTACACCATCTGTTACACAAGGCTTCACAATGACTCCCTCGCCACTTAACGGCGGTTTACCCCGGTCATTACCGACAAACTCTCTAATTCACTCCGGGTGAGTGACTGTATTACGATGAAAAACGCCAGCACTGGGCTGGCGTTTTTTCAAACTATCAGGATTCTAGCGTCCCTTCGCTGGCAATGGGATCATCCTGCCCTTCAGTCTCAAGCTCAGGCGCATCCACAGCCTCTGGCTCCTCAACGCGGGCAACACCCACCAGTTTTTCACCCTCAGAGACACGGATCAGCGTAACCCCCTGGGTATTACGGCTCAGTGAAGAGACGCCATCAACCCCGGTCCGCACCAGTGTACCCTGGTCAGAAATCAGCATAATCTGCTCGCCGCTCTTCACCTGGATAGCACCTACGATTTCACCGTTACGCTCCGTGCACTGCATGGAGATAACCCCCTGACCACCACGACTGGTGAGTCGGAACTCATCAACGGCAGTTCGCTTACCGTAACCTTTGGCACTGGCCGTCAGAATCTGAGTATCTTCCTCCGGAATAATCAGAGAGATAATCCGCTGACCTTCAGGCAGTTTCATACCACGGACACCACGGGCTGTCCGCCCCATGGCGCGAACATCAGTCTCCTCGAAACGAACCGCCTTACCACCATTAGACAACAGCATCACCTGCTTTTCTCCGGTAGTAATTTCAGCCCCCACCAGGGTATCCCCTTCATCCAGACCCAGGGCGATCAGGCCGGAGGAGCGTGGGCGGGCAAACTGCTCCAGAGGCGTCTTCTTAACGGTACCATTGAGCGTCGCCATAAAGACGAAATGACCTTCGGCAAACTCTTCCACCGGCAGCATGGCAGTGATTTTCTCATTCTGCTCCAGCGGCAGAATATTAACGATCGGTCGACCACGGGAGGTTCTGCCAGCCTGGGGGATCTGATAGACCTTCAACCAATAGACCTTACCCTTGCTGGAAAAGCAGAGGATCTGGGTATGGGTGTTAGCCACCAGCATGTGCTCGACGTAGTCCTCTTCCTTAACGGAAGCCGCTGACTTGCCACGGCCACCACGACGCTGCGCCTGGTAGGTATCCAGGGGCGTGGTCTTGGCATAGCCACCGTGGGACAGGGTGACCACCATATCCTCTTCATCAATCAGATCTTCTACGGTCAAATCACGACGGGAGCTGGTGATCTCGGTACGACGCTCATCGCCAAACTCATCCCGCACCTGCTCAAGCTCTTCCCTGATGACGGCACGCAGCTTCATTGGATCACAGAGGATCAGAATCAGCTCGGCAATTTTCTCCAGCAGCTCACGGTATTCAGACAGCAGCTTCTCATGCTCAAGACCGGTCAGTCGGTGCAGTCGCATTTCCAGAATGGCCTGGGCCTGAACTGGCGACAGGTAATAAAGCCCATCCCTGAGACCATAAGCCTCAGGCAGATCATCCGGACGACAGGCATCGGCACCGGCACGTTCGGCCATCTCCATCATATGGCCGGGATTCCAACCTTTGGCGATCAGCTTTTCTTTAGCCTCTGCCGGTGTTGGCGAGTCTTTGATCAGCTGGATAACCGGATCGATATTGGACAGGGCAACCGCCAGACCTTCCAGAATATGACCACGCTCACGGGCCTTTCTCAGCTCATAGACAGTGCGTCGGGTGACCACCTCACGGCGATGGCGAATAAAGGCTTCCAGGAACTCTTTCAGGTTGAGCAGTTTGGGCTGACCATCCACCAGAGCCACCAGGTTGATGCCAAAAACGGACTCAAGCTGGGTCTGGGCATAAAGGTTATTGAGTACCACCTCGGCATTTTCACCACGGCGAAGCTCAATAACCACACGCAGGCCGTCTTTGTCAGACTCATCGCGCAGCTCGGAAATACCCTCGATCTTGCGGTCTTTTACCAGCTCGGCAATCTTCTCAATAAGACGTGCCTTATTCAGCTGATAAGGGATTTCGGTAACGATAATGGTGCTTTTGTTTTTCTTTTCATCGTGCTCGATATCGGCCCTGGCACGAATGTAAATGCGACCACGACCAGAGCGATAGGCCTGAAGGATACCAGCCCGGCCATTGATAATCGCAGCCGTAGGAAAGTCAGGACCCGGGATGTACTCCATCAGGTCATCAACCGTCAGCGCTTCATCGTCCAGTAGCGCCAGACAGCCATTGACCACCTCGGTCATATTGTGAGGCGGGATATTGGTGGCCATGCCCACCGCGATACCGGCCGAGCCATTCACCAGCAGGTTAGGGACACGGGTGGGTAAAACGGCAGGAATCTGCTCTGTGCCATCGTAGTTAGGCACATAGTCTACGGTTTCCTTGTCGAGATCCGCCAGCAGCTGATGGGCAATCTTGTCCATCCGGATTTCCGTATAACGCATCGCTGCGGCGGAGTCACCGTCAATGGAGCCAAAGTTACCCTGACCATCCACCAGCATGTAGCGCAGGGAAAATGGCTGCGCCATCCGGACAATGGTGTCATAGACTGCAGAGTCGCCGTGGGGATGGTATTTACCGATCACATCCCCGACCACACGGGCAGATTTTTTGTAAGGCTTGTTCCAGTCGTTGCCCAGTTCGCTCATGGCGAACAGTACGCGCCGGTGCACGGGCTTGAGCCCGTCACGTACATCAGGCAGGGCACGACCAACGATGACACTCATGGCGTAGTCCAGATAGGACTGCTTGAGTTCATCTTCAATATTTACCGGGAGAATCTCTTTGGCAATTTCAGTCATGGAAACCCAGTCGTCCTTTTGCTTACGGCCAACAGATAGCGGTCAGCATCCATCCCAGTTCTGTGGATCAGGACACCGATAATAAAGTCTTATCCAAACAGAAAAAATGCTCTTTCCCAGAGCATCTCAATGGAATGATCGCCTAAGGTAATTGATTTTCAAAACCGCGATGTTACCACAATTCATGCCTTATCCGCGAGATACATCAACCATTTTGGGAATATGTTTTTTGCCGGTCCATCAATGGCACAGGGCGGATAACCGCTTTCAGGAAATCGTCAAAAAAGTACCAACAGAGTAAACCTGTGTTTTTTCCTGAACCGGACTAGATTGGAAGTAAGCACTGACGCTTGATACTTAAACTCAACAAAGGATTGTTGCCATGAAGATAGGAGCAGAATTTCTCCGCGAAATGAATATTGACCCGGAGAAATTTAACAAAGTTTCTGAGCACTTAGACTTGGCTGCTGCTTGTTCACGCGAAGTAAAGCAGGCATGGTTTGAGAATAAATGGTCTGTCGAAACCAAAAAAGAATTAAGGAACCTTGTCAATTATCTAGCTTCTGCAATTGACGATGGTACAGAAGTAAAAGAGGATGTCAGAAAAGCACTTGCCGACCGTGCCCTTCAGAAGGCTGAGGAGCTAAGTAACAAAACAGAAACAACTAAAACAGCGCCTGATGAAAAAAATGAGCCTGCCGTTGTAGCAACTAAACCGGTAAAACCAGGTAATCCCGGAAAGCTGGACCCCAGTCGTCTCGCCCCCTACGAAAAAAAATAACAGCGTTGACTTTTGACAGCCTGAACGTTTTTTATGAAACCAGGCCAGTTGAGAGGATTGATGGAGAAATCTCCCCCCCCACAGGCCTCAGGAGAGTTTAACGTGCAAGTCTATGTCAGCCCGTACAAGGCGGTGTACGGCTCACCATGAAGCAGGTGAACCACCTACTGATCAACGGGTCGGTCACTGCCGTTTATAACGTGGACTGGTTCCATCCACCATTATCGGGGCCACGGCACCGGACTGGATAGAATGGGTGCTGAAGGCAGTGGACAGGCCGGTAAAACACTGGACGCGGCATGAAGGCTGTACTTGAAGGTTCAGCCTTATCTCTTCTTAATCACATTAACTTCAGTACTGAAGTTCAATTTTTCACTCCCGGACAACTCCAAAACTCAACAGTGTGATCGGCTGCAGGATTAACGGTATAATCCGCAGATATGGCAGCCCTGACTGCCTCAATTACACTGCTTTGACGGATCAGAACAATGCCCGACATGCGCTCAGCCCAAAATGTGGACCTCGGAGAAATCGCCAAGTTTGAAGAACTGGCCAGCCGCTGGTGGGACCCGGACAGTGAGTTCAGACCACTTCATGAGATCAATCCCCTGCGTCTGAATTATATTGATGAACGTGTTGGACTGGCCGGAAAACAAGTGATTGATATTGGCTGCGGTGGCGGCATTCTGAGTGAGTCCATGGCGCAACGGGGAGCCCGGGTCACTGGTATTGATATGGGCGAAGCCCCCCTGTCTGTTGCCCGGCTGCACAGTATGGAAAGTGGCGTTGAGGTGAACTATCGCCGAATTACCGCTGAGGAGCTGGCCGAAGAGATGCCCGGCCAGTTCGATGTGGTGACCTGCCTGGAAATGCTGGAGCACGTTCCCGACCCGGCTTCCGTCATCAAAGCCTGCAGCAAACTCCTGAAACCCGGTGGACAGATCTTTTTTGCCACTATCAACCGCAACCCCAAGTCATTCCTGTTTGCCATTGTCGGTGCGGAATACATACTCAAACTGCTGCCAAAAGGCACTCACGAGCACAAGAAATTTATCAAGCCCAGTGAATTAACCCGGGACATGAGAAAAGCGGGACTGAATATTCATGACATGACCGGGATGACCTACAACCCTTTGACGAAAGTGTACCGGCTTAACCCGAAGGATGTAGACGTCAATTACCTGATTTATGGCTCAAAGTCAGCCACCTCTTAACTGATGGCTCAGTTTCTGGCAACGAGAACCACTGCCATCCGGGAAATAACCAAGAGTAACGATGATGAAAGCCATTGAAGGCGTTTTTTTTGATCTGGACGGCACCCTGCTGGACACCGCAGAAGATTTCGTGATTACAGTGAATCAAATGCTGGCAGATCACCAGCACCCGGCAATGGATAGCCATTTGATTCGGCAGAATGTTTCTGCCGGCTCACGGGCGCTGATGAAGCTTGCCTTCAATCTTGCGCCCGGCGATGAGCTGGAACAGAAAAGGGCTCTGTTTCTGCAATACTATGACCGGCATATCCAGGACCACAGTCGTTCATCATTTGCCCGGCCCTACCCTGGCATACTGTCACTGATCGGGGAACTTGAACGCCGGGATATTGCCTGGGGTATTGTCACCAATAAACCCAGACCCTATGCCATCTCATTGATCCGGCAAATTGGCCTGCTGGAACGAAGTCATGCCATTGTCTGCCCGGAGGATGTCAAAAAGCCGAAACCAGACCCGGAGGCCCTCTTTCTTGCCTGCCGACAGTCCGGAAGTTCACCCCGGTTCAGCGTCTATATTGGCGACCATATTCGTGATATCGAAGCTGGAAAACAAGCGGGCATGATCACCGTTGCCGCGCATTATGGCTACATTGCTGAAGGTGAAGATCCTGCACAGTGGGGTGCGGACCTGAATATCGACCATATCCAGCAGCTGCACCGCTGGTTTGAACAGCACAACTGGCAAATCATTAAAGACAGGTCCCATGCCTGACAGGCTGTTTGAAAATTGCGCAGCAAACCAAAAACCAGGGAGTAACATCATGTTTACCTACCAGGCTCCGAAAGACCTGCTGAAGGATAAAGTCATACTGGTAACCGGAGCCGGCAGTGGCATCGGCCGGGTCGCCGCCCTTACCTACGCCCGCCACGGTGCCACCGTCATTCTACTAGGCAGAAGCATTGAAAAGCTGGAAGCGGTGTACGATGAAATTGAACGCAATCAGTGGCCTCAGCCAGCCATCTATCCACTAAACCTGGAAAGCGCGGGTGATATCGATTTCAGTAATCTTGCAGAAACCATTGAGAACGAATTCGGTCGGCTTGATGGTCTGTTACACAACGCCAGCATTCTAGGTGAGCTGAAACCCATCAGCCAGTTTCCCACAGAAACCTGGCTGCGCATCATGCAGGTTAATCTGAATTCCGCCTTTATGATGACCCGGGAACTGCTGCCCCTGCTCCGGCTGTCAGAAAAAGCATCGATAATTTTTACTTCGTCCGGAGTGGGTCACCAGGGACGGGCGCACTGGGGAGCCTATAGCGTGTCAAAATTTGCCACTGAGGGTCTGATGCAAATCGTGGCGGATGAGGAAGACGGTATCAGCCCTGTGCGTGCCAACAGCATTAACCCCGGTGGCACCCGTACCGCAATGAGGGCAGCGGCCTTTCCGGGAGAAGACCCGGAAACACTACCCACACCGGAAGACATAATGCCGGTTTACCTTTACCTGATGGGGGACGAAAGCCAGGATATCAATGGCCTGGCTTTTCATGCCCAGCAGTAAAAATGCAGTCACTGGCCCTGACTGAAAGTCGGGGCGGCAAACGACTGTTTCAACGGCGTTGTCAACAAAAAAGAACTTATTTATCACTACACTGAGAACAAACACTTCCATAGACTTTATTTCTTTTCGTCTATTCTGATGCGGTCACTCTTATCTCAAATAGAATTATCACAATCAGAATTATGAAAATTCGACGTTTTATAGAAAAGAAAGCGGACATGAAAGTTTTGGCCGCTCTATTACTTTCACCATTACTCAGCTCACAGCCCCTCTTTGCCAATAGCTTTGATCAGAAAGCTTTAAACAACGAAGTTATCATTGCCGCAAACTGGCAACAGCATTCCGGGGAATACTGCGCTTACTTTTATCAGAGTTTTAACGGCGCAACCGATCAACTGGAAGCTCTTTTGACAAAGGCACCTGAAGGTAAAAAGCCTGCAATAATCACCGATATTGATGATACTCTGATATCAGGCACCCGTTATTTTACCAGTATGGTTGACACTCATGAGTCCCGAAGTATTGAGCGATCCAGGTTCTGGTGGAATCATCAAGAGACGAAAGCACTGCCAGGGTCCGTTGAATTCCTGCAAAGGGCCAATAGTATGGGCATTGAAATATTCTATATCAGCGGCCGTTTTAACGATGTAAAAACCATTACTATTAATAAACTTAAGCAATTGGGTTATCCGGTTAACGGTGAAAGTCATGTGATTCTCCAGGCAGAAAAAAACATTACCCTCAGCAAAGAAGACAAGCGACAGCACATCATAAAAGCGGGCTACTACCCGATCATGCTGTTTGGTGACCAGCTGGACGATCTTGGTGAGGTTGTTAAAGGTCTGTATCCGGAAAAGAAAAAGTGGGTAAGTCAGCATCAGGATAAACTTGGCAGCCAGTGGTTTATTTTGCCAAATACCGTTTATGGATTCTGGGAAGAAGCCATCAGCAAAGACTACCGAACACTGAGCCCAGCAGAAAAACACCGGGTTCGCATCCGGCAAGTTAACGACACAGAGTTACCAGTGCCTATTCCCGAGAGCTACCGGCAGCATATTATCATGGCCGATCTCTGGGTCAGGAAATCTGCAGATTTCAATGCCACCGCTATTCAGACTTATAACCTGGCCAGCAAGGCTCTTGAAGCCCCTGAAAACCGCTACGCCACTGATCGGGCAATTATTGTTGATATTGATGGCACGCTAATAGACTATCCTCCGAATCATTTAATCCCACCTCTTTGTAAAGCATTCCCTGAACCTGAAGAGAAGATGAGGAACTACGAAAAACAGCTTCAATCTACCTCTATTCCCGGTGCCAGAGAGTTTTTAAACAAAGCGGCCGCCCTGGGT
Organism: Thalassotalea sp. G20_0; assembly: GCF_017744175.1. Classification (NCBI taxonomy): domain Bacteria; kingdom Pseudomonadati; phylum Pseudomonadota; class Gammaproteobacteria; order Alteromonadales; family Colwelliaceae; genus Thalassotalea; species Thalassotalea sp. G20_0. The sequence continues at coordinate 170,910 of NZ_JAGHQV010000001.1, forward strand.
TATGAAATCTTTTATCTAACAGCCCGGGAGCACTCTTCCGGCCGCCCGGGCCATAATGGGGACGTAGAAAACTTTACTTTAAAACAACTTGCTGCCAATGGATTCCCCAAAGTTACGCAGACCAACCTGCTGAACCGCTCCAAATATTGTCCGGTCAATAAAAAAAGCTGTGATAAAGAGCACCAGAGAAAAGCCATTATGTCCGGAAGGATCAACGAAAAAAAATACGATGTCAGGCTGTTTGTCGGTGACCTTCTGGATGACTTTGATTTAAAAGAGCAAGGGTTATCCCCTTTCGATCGGGCTTCCGTTGAAAAAACCAGAAACCTGTACGGAAGAAAATATTTTATTATTCCCAATCCGGTCAACAAAACCTGGATGCGGCAGTACTATTCACAGATTGCAGGAAAAGATATTTGCCAGTTGAGTGATCAGGAACGTTCTGACATTCGCAGAAGCCTAATAGAAGATTGGCCTGAAAAGGATCTATACAAAGCGGCCCAGGCCAGCACATCATTTCAATAAGTTTGATGTGTACAGTCTCCTTTCACCTTGAGCGAAGTCCAAGGGTGATTGGCAAAGTATAACAGTGTCGCCCAACAGGCGGCCTATTACCATTTGATCAAACTGCCATTTTCCATTCGCAAGACCTGATCCATGTTTTCCAGGGCAGTCCGCTTATGGGTGATCATAATGATGGTGCTGTCTTTGAATTGACCCAAAACGGTATCCATCAATGCCTGTTCGCTGTGAACATCCAGCCCTTCCCCCGGCTCATCCATCACCAGTATCGGGGCCGCTTTCAGCAAAGCACGGGCAATGGCCAGACGACGCTGCTCTCCGCCGGATAAGGCAATGCCACCCTGCCCCAGCCAGATATCCAGCAGATCACCATCGTTTTCCCTGGCAGCAGCAAGCCTATTCAGACCTGAATCGTTAACGACTGCTAACAGAGCCTCATCACTTGCCGCTGGTGCGGCCAACAGCAGATTCTCCCTGAGCGTGGCACTGAACACATGGGTTTTCTGAGGAACAAACGTGATGGCCCGGTAAAGTGCCTGTTCTGATAATTCCTGAATCAGCTGTCCATCCAGTAAAATCCTGCCACCAGAGGGCTCCAATCCACGACTCAATAGCTTGATCAGCGTTGATTTACCGCATCCGGTTTTACCGAGCAGAGCAATATGGCTGCCTGCAGGAATGTGGAGTGATAGCTGATTAATGACTGGCTGGTTATTGGCATCGCTGTTATTGGAATAGTGACAGGAGACCTCAGTAAACTGAATCTCACCCTTTAATACTTCTCCTGTTGCCTTTTCTGGAAATGCAACCACCGGTGAATCCACCACCTGGCGCAAACGACTCGCCGCCTGTCGTGTATGACTGAGAAACTGAAAAGCAACGGGTAACGGCATCAGCGCTTCAAAACTGGCCAGCATCCCAAACACCATCATAACCATTACCGGCCCACTGAACAGGTCTGCACTCATCTCACCACTGGCGATATACAACACCAGTAATGCCGCCGCACCGGAGCCGGAAACAAACAGGGCGGAGCCAAAGCCTTCCATCACAGCCATGCGGGACTGGTCGGCAACCAGTTTCTGTTCTGATTCAGCCATCGAGGCACGACTATTGGCATCACTGCCGTAGATCTGCTGTTCCGCCATGCCCTGCAGATAATCCAGCACCTCCTGGCGCAAACGCGCCTGCCTGACACCCATTGACTCCCCGGTCCTGCGACCCAGGACATAAAACAACAACGGCATGGCGATAATCCAGAGCATCATCACCAGCAATACCACCATAGCCACCGCAGCACTGAAAAAAGAGATAAACAGTGAAAACAACAAAGCAACACTAACAGCAGACAGCAATGGGCTGACCAGCCTCAGATAGAGTTGATCCAGGGCATCAATATCAGCCACCAGCCGATCAAGCAGCTCGCCTTTACGGTACTGTCCGAGCTGCTCTTGGGAGAGTGGAATCAGTTTACTGAAAAACCAGCTGCGCAGGCCTGACAACAGCCGGAAAGTGGCATCATGGCTGACCAGACGTTCTGCATAGCGGGCAGCAGTACGGGCAATGGAAAAGCCTCGAACGCCCGCCCCTGGGGTAAAGAAGTTAAAGGTCTGGGCCGTGGTAAAGGTCAACCCGGCGATGGCGGTGGCGGTAATAAACCAGCCGGACAGTGAGAGCAGGCTGAGACTCGCCAGCAGGGTAACCATTGCCAGCAACACACCTAATGACAGCATCCCCAGATGCTGACGGTACAATTTCAGGAAAGGCCACAGGTCATTCATCGTCCATACTCCCACTGTTCATGTGGATGAACTGCTGATACAGAGAACTTTCCCTCGCCAGCGTTGCCGGAGCACCGTCAGCCACCAGCTTTCCTTTTTCCAGCATCAGGATCTGATCCATGGCCTTGAGCTGACTGATTCGATGGGTAATGGTAATGACCGTACAGTCTTCAGGTATGGCATCCAGGGCATCCAGCACCAGGCTCTCACTGACAGAATCCAGGCTGGCTGTCGGTTCATCCAGAATTAATAACCGCACCGGCAATACCAGAGCCCTTGCCAGGGCAATCCGCTGGGCCTGACCAACCGACAGGTTACCGCCCTGCTCCTTAAGCACGCTGTCCAGGCCACCCGGCAGGTTTGCCAGAATATCCATACCCTGAGCTTTGCCCAGCGCGTCGAGGCACTGCTCACGGGAAACTGCGCGCCCAAAGGCGATATTGTCATAAACAGAGCCATGGATAATCAATGGCTGCTGACCCAACCAGGCAATCCCTTTACGCCAGCTGTCGAGCCGGGTATCCGCCAGCGATTGCCCGCCTGCCTTTATTTCACCCTGGTAGTTCCAAAAGCCCATCAGCGTATTAATCAGCGTTGTTTTACCGGCACCGCTGCTGCCAACAATACCGACCCGGGTTCCGGGTTCGATCTTAAACGACAGACGATCAAGCAAAAGCGGCTGTTTATTGCCTGAAGCATCCGTTGTCAGCGGGTTAACTGCGGACCTGATGGTTGCCGACACGGATAGCTCTTTTACCTCCAGAGTCAGCGGCATTGCCTCTGGCAAAGACAACCCGCCATGGTGTGCTTCCGATTCTTTCCGGGATAATACGTCCAGAATCTCTTCCGTCGCACCAACCGCTTTGGCCCTGGCGTGATAATAGGTTCCCAGCTCCCGCAGTGGCTGATAATACTCAGGCGCCAGCAGCAACAGAAACAGCCCGGTATACAGTGTCACTTCACCACCAAAAGTAATATGACCCAGAAAACTCATCCCCAGAAACACCGCCACCAGCGCAATGGACACCGAAGCAAAAAACTCCAGCACCGTAGATGACAGAAAAGCCAGACGGAGTACCTGCATGGTTTTTATCCGAAAGTCTTCACTGGCATCGGCCAACTGTGTTTGTGCAAAGCTGGTTCGCTGAAAGAGTTTCAGCGTTTCCAACCCTTGCAGCCGATCCAGAAAGAAGCCCCCCAAGCGTGAGAGTGCCTGAAAGTTTTTTCGGTTAGCCTGTGCGGCTTTCATTCCTACCAGAACCATAAAAACAGGAATCAGTGGCGCTGTTCCCAGGAAAATAATGCCCACCACCCAACTCCGGGGGAAAGCAACCACCAGCATAATGGCCGGTAACATCACCGCCAGAGCCATCTGCGGCAGGTATTTGGCAATAAATTCCTGAAGCTCTTCCACCTGCTCGACAACAATCGCCGACCAGCTACCGGCAGGCCGCTCAGCAATCACCAATGGCCCAAGGCGACGTAACTTATCCAGCAATAGTTTACGCACTTCTACCCGAACACAGGCACCTGCCCGAAAACCACAAAACTCACGCCCCCAGGTGCAGGCTCCACGGGCAACAACCAACACCAGAACCCGGAAAAAATCGTCCGTCAGCACCTCCCGGGTGGCTCCCTCCATCACCAGCTGATGGATCATTCCTGCCATGATCGAAGCCTGAATAATCAGCAAGACACCATTGAGCAGACCAAGGCCCATGGAGATCAGTAGCCAGTGCCGGGCCGACCCTATCTGCCGTAACAACCAGCGATAGGCCTGCTTCTGTGTACTTTGACTCATCTTTTCAATGTATTTCCCGGACTACTGACCACTTGCAGTGCATTGTACATAACTTGATCGGTACTCACCACGAGGACTGGTTTTCAAGTACTTCCGCCCCCTATAATTACGGGTCAAATTTATTTTGTGATTCAGCTCTTGCTAAAAGAGTGTCCAAAAGGACAGCTTCTTCCGTCATTCAACCATTGGTCACCATGCTTCAAAATATTCGCATCATCCTTATCAATACCTTCCACCCCGGCAACATAGGCTCCGCTGCCCGGGCCATGAAAACCATGGGCCTGAGTGACCTCTGCCTGGTGACACCGCAACGATTTCCCGCGCCGGAGGCGGACTCCATGGCGGCCGGTGCCCTGGATGTGCTGGAGAACGCCCGGGTATTTGACTCACTGGATGAAGCCATTGCCGATTGCGCCCTGGTCATTGGCACCAGTGCCAGAACACGCACCCATTCGTTTTCACGCCCGATGCTGGGGGCTGAAGCGTGCGCTGAGAAACTGCTCTGTGAATCACGCCAATCGCCGGTTGCCCTGGTATTTGGCCAGGAAACCATGGGTCTGACCAACAGCGAGCTGGAAAAGTGCCACTTCCATACCAGTATTGATGCGAATCCGGAGTACCCGGTGCTTAATGTTGCATCAGCCATTCAGATTCTCTGTTATGAGATCTTCAAGGCGTCACTGAATAAAGAGAACCACTGGCACGGTGAAACACCGGAACAGGAATACCCGCTGAATCAGGAGCTGGAAAAGTTCTACGAGCACCTGGAAACCACATTGACTGACATCAATTTTATTATTCAACAACACCCGGGGCTGGTCATGACCCGGCTGCGTCGCTTGTTCAACCGTGCCCGCCCCGAAGCCAAAGAGCTGAATATGTTGCGGGGCATTCTGGGAGCCGCCCAGAAAGCCTCCGGAAAAAGCCGTGACTGAGGGTGCTGTGCATACCGTTGAGGAACTCAACCCCATTGCCTTTCCCCTGATTAACCGCTTTTTTAAAGAGAACGGGCACAAGGGAAAAGCGTCGAGTGAGGAGCGGGTCTGGGTCGCCCGCTGCGCAAAGGGAAACATTATCGCTGGCCTGAGGGCCAGTCCAAAATCCGATGGTTATTTGCTGAGAAGCGTCCAGGTAGCCAGCAATGCCCAAAGAAAGGGTATTGGCTCGTTCTTTTTGAGCGAAGTCCTGAAAAATCTAAACGCTGTCAACTGCTGGTGCTATCCCTACGTTCACCTTGAACTTTTTTACCAGAGAGCAGGCTTTTTCAGCCCGGAGCCGGACAGTGTACCTTCTGATATCCTGGCCCCTTACCTGAGGTACCGGCAACAGGGGCACACTTTTTTATTGATGGCCCGTTGCCCGAAGCAGGCCTGAAATTTCTTCGGCCCGAAGCAATCGATGGTGATTCGGTTCGATACCGTCCAGCAGTAAGTTCACCATACGAATACGTTGTAAATCCATGACCCGATAACCCAGCGCCTGGCACATTCGACGTATCTGACGATTAAGTCCCTGGGTCAGGACAATCGTAAAGGTATCACTGGCGACTTTCTCCACCACACAGGGCTTTGTTGTGACATCGCCGTAGCTGACACCCGCCGCCATGGACAAAAGAAATGCTTCATCAACTGGCTTGTCGACATTCACCCGATACTCTTTTTCATGGTAATAATCCGGATGCAGCAGGGCCTGGCACAGTTCACCTTGGTTGGTCAGCAGCATCAAACCGTGGGAATCCTTGTCCAGCCTGCCAACGGGAAAAATCCGCAAATTGTCATTCAGGGCAGGTAAATGGTGAACAATACTGGCCGGATCCTCGACATCACAAACTGAGTCAACGCCCACTGGTTTGTTGTATAGAAAGTATAGTTTTTCAGTTACTGATTTTAGTTCGTGACCATTGACCATTACACAGTCACTGTCTGTTATTCGATCAATATGCAATCCCGGCCTGCCATTAACCAGCACACAACCACTGTCAATCAGTCGTGAAGCCTGCCGCCGTGAGCAATAACCAGCGTCCGCAATAAATTTGGAAAGGCGAATCATAAACAATTTTCAGGTATTATCCGCCTTTTAAATCAATAACAATTCATAGATACGGATATGTTAAAACAGATTTTCAAAATTTCAGGCCTACTCAGCATCCTGTTCACTATGCTTATAACTTCACTGCCTGCAGCGGCAACCATCAATGATGCAGAAGCCATTAACAAAGCGGGTCGTCAGCGAATGCTCAGTCAGAGGATCGCTAAAAGTTACATTATGATTGGCTCCGATGTAAATCCGGATCAAGCGACAGCTGACCTGGATACCAGTATGGCCCTGTTCGAGCAGCAATTTCTTGAACTTATGGATTACGCCCCTAACGATGAGATTCGCAACAGCTTGAATGATGCCGCCATCACCTGGCAGGCGTTCCGTTTAAAAGTCCTTGAAACACCAACGCGCGAAAAAGCGTTGACCATTCTGGCACTGAGTGATGAGCTTCTGGCTCGCAGTGAAACCGTGGTTAAAGCGATCACCGAACACGCCGGACATAAAGCCGGTCAACTGGTGAATATTTCCGGCCGACAGCGAATGCTCAGTCAGCGTATCGCCAAACTCTATATTACCCGGGCGTGGGGTGTTAAGGATCCGTCGGTTGATCAATCATTGGATCTGGCCATTGGTGAGTTTGGCAGCGCACTGACAACCCTCCGCCAGTCAGAACTAAACTCCAGCGATATCAAACAAAAGCTGGCGAAAGTCCAGAGTCAGTGGGATTTTACCAATGCCGGATTCAAAATCAGCCACCAGGGCCATTTTGTTCCTACCGTGGTCTCAGTAACAACCGAATCGATTTTGAAAAAAATGAACGACCTGACCTACGACTATGAACAGCTAATGATAAAATCCAATGGCTGACAGAACATAACCTGCCTCCGGTTAACAATGGAGGCACTTTCTGCAGAGTCATTGTTTACACTGCTGCCAGTAGCTCTCCATCTCTTCCAGCGTGAGCTGTTCAAAACGTTCTTCATGTTCGGTAGCGAGGGCTTCCATTTTCCGGAACCGATGGTCAAATTTATGGCAGGCCTTGCGCAATGCCATATCGGCATCAACACCGAGGTGCCGGGCAAGATTGACACAGGCAAATAACAGGTCACCCACCTCTTCCGAAATCCGCTCCTGACTTTCACTTCTGGCGGCACGGATTTCATCCAGCTCTTCGTGAATCTTGTCAAATACCGGCTCTGGCTCCAGCCAGTCAAAACCGACTCTGGCCGCTGCCGCCTGAATTTTTTCGGCACGCTGCAAGGTTGGCAACATGGCTGGCAAATCATCAGGCATGGCTGAGTCACTCTTTTTGGGGCCTTTCTGTTTTTTTTCTTCGGCCTTTATTTCCTGCCACTTCTGCTTGACCTGTTCAGACGTCAGCTGTTGTTCGGTAGAAAACGACTCAAGACTTCCATCAGGAAAGACATGGGGATGTCGGCGCAGCAATTTTGCCAATAACCCCTCACTAATATCGGCAAAGTCAAAAAAGCCGCTTTCTCTGGCCATCTGGGCATGGAAAATCACCTGAAATAACAGGTCACCCAGCTCTTCTTTCAGGTTGTCGTAATCTTCCCGCTCAATGGCTTCGGCAACTTCGCAGGCCTCTTCCAGTGTGTAGGGGGCGATGGTGGCGAAGGTCTGTTTCAGATCCCATGGACAACCATGTTCTCTATCTCTGAGTCTGGCCATCAAAGTAATCAGATCATCAATGGAATGTGACAAACCCGGCTCCTGAAAGAATGTAAACGGATGAAAAAGGAGGGGATTCCCACGCAAGGCGTGAGAATCAGCAGGATAACTTAACTCATTTTACGATGGCGAACAGCATCGATAACATTGGGCAACTGACTAACCTTGGCAAGGATACGCCCCAGGCTCTCCAGACTCGGAACTTCCATAGTCAGCAGCATGCTGGCTAAATGCTCTTCCTTGCTGGTCCGGGTCTGCATAGACAGAACATTCACCTTATCGTTAGCCAATACCACGGTAATATCTCTTAACAGGCCCGGGCGGTCATAAGCCGTAATGATAACATCAACCGGGTAACTGTAGTCCGGACGAGTTCCCCAGTTAACTTCTATCAGGCGCTCCGGCTCACGACTGCGCAAAGAGAGCGCCGTGTTACAGTCTTCCCGGTGAATGGTTACACCACGACCAACGGTGATATAGCCGATAATCGGATCCCCCGGCACCGGCTGGCAGCAACCCGCCATCTGAGTCAGCAGATTACCGACACCATCAATGGTAATGGTGCTGTCCGATAACCGTTCCTGTTGTGGCTTGGTGCGAATTTCAAACGTCTTCTCCTCTTCCGGCGCAACCTGCTTCTGCGCCAGGGAAACCACATGGCGAAGCTTTATGTCACCGGCACCAATACCGGCAAACATATCATCCGGTGACAGGCAGTTAACTGCCTGGGCAAGCTCCGGGTAATTAACACTCTGCAACGCCTGACGTTTAAGCTCCAATTCCAGCAGGCTCTGACCATCGGCGATATTGGCGTCCCGATCCTGTTTTTTGAACCAGCTGGTGATCTTGGCCCTGGCTCGACTGGTGGTGACATAGCCAAGATCAGGATTCAGCCAGTCCCGGCTGGGATGGGCATTAGGGGCAGTGAGGATTTCCACCTGATCGCCGGTTTTGAGTTTATGGGTTAACGGGACAATACGACCGGCAACTTTTGCGCCTCTGCAGCGGCTGCCCACTTCTGAGTGAATCCGGTAGGCAAAATCGATCGGGGTGGCTCCCACCGACAGATCAACCACATGCCCATCTTTGGTAAACACATAGATTCGGTCTGGCTCGACATCCGCACGCCACTGACCACCCAGCTCGCCCAGATCACCAAGGTCTTCATGCCATTCCATCACCTGACGCAGCCAGGAAATTTTTTCCTCGTAGCTGTCACTGCGGCTATTAACGTCAGTGCCCTTGTACTTCCAGTGTGCGCAAACACCCAGCTCTGCTTCCTCATGCATATCATGGGTACGTATCTGGACTTCAAGGGTTTTGCCTTCAGGGCCAAACACCGCCGTGTGCAGGGAGCGGTAGCCATTCTCTTTCGGAGTGGCAATGTAATCATCAAATTCCTTGGGAATATGATTCCAGAGCGAGTGCACCACCCCCAGTGCCGCATAACAATCGCGGACTTCATGGGTGAGAATACGGACCGCACGAATATCGTAGAGATCACGGAAATCGACGTTTTTCCGTTTCATCTTCCGCCAGATGCTGTAGATATGCTTCACCCGACCACTGACATCCCCCTCAATCCGTGCATCCGACAGTGATGCTTTCAGGGCATCTACGACGTTGGTAATGTATTTCTGGCGATCCAGTCGTTTGCCATCCAGTAACCTGGCAATTTTCTTATAGTCCTGGGGTTTAAGGTAGCGGAAGGAGAGATCTTCCAGCTCCCACTTGATATAACCAATACCCAGCCGATGGGCCAGCGGCGCATAAATTTCAAACACCTCCCTGGCAACCCGCTGACGTTTCTCCTTACTGGCATGCTGAACAGCCCGGATAGCGCAGGTTCGCTCAGCCAGTTTGATCAGGGCAACACGGACATCGTCAATAATGGACACCAGCATCTTACGAACTTTTTCCAGCTGGTCCTGACGATGATCGAGAACCTGCTTTCTGGGGTTCTGGATATTGCTGATGGCCGCCATGCCCTGAACGTCTTTGATCAGACCGGCAACTACCTTGCCAAAATTCTCTTCCACCTGGTCAAGAGAGAGTTTGGTTTCACGAACAGCCCGATAGAGGACCGCAGCAACCAGGGTATCCATATCCAGTTTCAGCTCGGCCAGGATCTCGGCCATTTCCAGACCGGTCCGGAAACACCCTTTTCCAGTAGGCCAGACTGTTTCTTCAGATTCGAGAGACCGCTGCAATGCCAGCAGTTCAGCCTGTTGGGCCAGCTCACAGGCCTCCCTCAGACTATCCGTATCACCAACGCCGTAACGTTCCTGCAGGCGATTCAGCCAGGCATCCAGGTCGACACTGCCGTCGAAGAGCTGGGGCTGATCCTCTCTGACCTTGACCATCTATTCCATTCCATCTCTTTCTGTAAAAATGATGCCCTGTCAGGCGTCGGGCTAGGAGGCTGACCGAGAATAGCGCCCGTAGCGAGGATGGCAGAAAATTGAGGATAAAAATTCGGTTTTGTGAGGTGAATAGCGGGGCTATTTGCCGAACAAAAGCGGATTTTTAGACCAATTTGCTGCCACCGCAGTAGGGCAGTCTATTCTCGGACAGGCTCCTAGACTACTACCCCAAAGCAGCCATTAACAGGCTACTTTCCAATAAATTACTGTTTGATAATCTATGACCTGACAAAAAGCGCCATGGACTCAACATGAGAAGTTTGCGGAAACATATCCATTACACACAAACGCTCAAGCCTGAAACCATGGGAGACCAGACTTCCGGCATCCCTGGCAAGGGTTGCCGGATTGCAGGAAATATACAACAGTCGGTCAGGCAATAAACAGGCCAGTTGCTCAATCATAAAATCCGCACCGGCCCTGGGGGGGTCCAGAACCACTATATCGTAATGCTCTTTTGCCCAGGACTCAGTGGTGAAATCACTGGACAGGTCTGCGCAGTGAAAACTTACATTACTCAAACCATTCAGACCGGCATTTTTTGCCGCCTGGGCAACCGAACCCGGTGAACCCTCAACCCCCGTCACATGGCCTGACTTTTTCGCCAGTGGCAGAGAGAAATTACCCAGGCCACAGAACAGGTCAAGCACTTTATCGGATGCCTGCGGAGAAAGCCACTGGATAGCCTGCTCAACCATCGCCTGATTAATCACCCGGTTGACCTGGGTAAAGTCCTGTGGCCGGAAGTACAGCTGTACTCCTGATTCAGGCAGCGAGTAATGCAATGCGGCTGCGGCATCGTCGTCAGATCTGGCAGGATATAAAAGCCGAATGTTCTCCGGACTACCCTGCAGGTACAGCAACAGCTGATGGGCAGAAGCAAACGCTGCCAACAGGGTTTGGTCTTCTTGCGACAGAGGACGAATATGACGCAGCAGTAACCCTCGCCCCTGCTCTGCCAGAAAGCACTCCACATGGGAAATGGCTTCCCGGCCTGTTAACGTTGGCAAAAATGACTTCAGCAGTAAGGGCATCTCCTGCAAAGGCTCTGCCAGTATGGGGCATTCATTAATGTCACAGATAGCATTACTGCCCTTTTCCCGAAAGCCAAGGCTCAGTCTGCCTTTGCGCCAGCGGATGGCAAAACGACAACGGTGGCGATAGCCATAGGGTGGAGAAACCAGTGGTTCCTCAATGTGTTCAGGCACAACATGGGCAAATCGCCTTAACTGATCGAGAACGATGTGCTGCTTGCTGTCAAGCTGCCCTTCATGGGACCAGTACTGCCGGCTGCAGCCTCCGCACTGACGAAAATGGGCACAGGTATGCTCACGGCGCTCGGGTGATGCCGACAGCACTTCTGTTACACGGGCATTGATAAAACGACGTTTGTCTTCCAGAACCCGGACACGAACGGTTTCGCCCGGCAGTGCCCCGTCAATAAAGAGGGTCTTCCCATGGTAACGGGCAATCCCGCGACCATCATGGGAAAGCCCGTCAATACGCACATCCTCATGAATAATAACAGGGGTTGAGGCAGCACGTTTAAAGCGCATAGAGTACTTCCAACATTCTCTTGAACATGAACAGCTCATGGCCGTTTAAAAGCGCAATTTTACCTTGGATATCGAGTACAACAAACCCGGATTCATACCTGCATACATTGACATTCAATCATGGCCAGAGAAACCAGTGGATGGTTTTCCTACAGAAATACGCCCGTGGAAAGATAACGATCACCACGATCACAGATAATCGCCACAATGGTGGCATGCTCTACGCTTTTTGACAGTCTCAGGGCAGCAGCAACGGCTCCCCCGGAAGAAACACCGCAGAATATGCCTTCTTCCCGGGCCAGCCGCCTCATGCATTCTTCAGCTTCTGTCTGACCAATATCCATCACCTCATCAACGGCAGAACGGTCAAAAATTGCAGGCAGGTATTCAGGACTCCAACGACGTATGCCTGGTATCTGAGCCCCCTCTTCCGGCTGCAGACCAACGATCTGAATGGCAGGATTTTTCGCTTTCAGATAACGGGAGGTCCCCATTATCGTCCCGGTAGTGCCCATGGAGCTGATAAAATGCGTGACCGCACCCTGGGTCTGCTGCCAGATTTCAGGCCCGGTGGTCCCATAATGCGCCAGGGGATTATCCGGATTGGCAAACTGGTTAAGCACCTTGCCCTGCCCCTGTTGCTGCATTTCCAGCGCTTTATCCCGGGCACCTTCCATGCCATTACTGACCAGAATCAATTCTGCTCCATAAGCACTCATTGCTGCACGACGCTCGGCGCTCATATTGTCCGGCATAATAAGGATCATTCGATAACCGCGAACGGCCGCTGCCATGGCAAGTGCTATACCGGTATTGCCACTGGTAGCTTCAATTAATGTGTCCCCCGGGCTGATGGCATTGCGGCGTTCAGCCTCGGCGATCATGGACAGGGCTGGTCGATCTTTCACGGAACCGGCCGGATTTTGTCCTTCCAGTTTCAGTAGTATGGTATTTGAACTCTTCCCCTGCATACGCTGCAGACGAACCAGCGGGGTGTTGCCAATAATCGACTCTATTGTCGGATATTCCATGGACATATAACTTACGTAGACTTTATTATTCCGGCAATAATACAGAACAAAAGCCAAACAGGGAAAGGCAGTACCATGAAACAGCACCTTACGGCATTCCGCCAACGGATTCTTCTGCTCGCTTTTCTTCCCGGCATTGTTGTTTCCCTGCTGATGGGCGGTGTCTATCTGGTTAAGCGGTATCAGGAACTGGACAACCAGCTCATGGCCAAGGCATTGATTCAGTCTGAACGGCAGGCAGCCGTTGCCTCACTGCTGCTGGATAACCCCCGACATGAAGAGCTGCAAGCACTGATCAGCATGCTGCTGGATGACAGGGATATTCGTGCGGTAAGCCTGGTCGATGAGCAAGGCAGGGAGATTCTTCATGCCGGCCCAAAGCTCACGGCCACCGGAAATTTATCCTCGCTGCTGGAACCTGGCCAGCGCTGGTTCCGGAACGATCAGGTCATCCAGGTTGCCGACCCAATCATCAGCCCGGATACGACCAAAATTACTGGCTGGCTGATTACCGATTACGCCTACGCAGAAACTCATCTGACCCAATTTCGCTCTCTGGCGTTCAGCATTATTGTTGTCTCCATGGGGTTATTGGTTGCATTGATCATTAGCCTGAAGCTGGGCAGTGGTGTTACCCGCCCCCTGGACCGTATGGCAAGGGTCATTGATCGCATCAAGGATGGCTTCTTCGATACCCGACTGCCAGACAACCCTGGCAGCCTGATGTATGAACTGGAATCGTCTATCAACATTATGCTCAATGGCCTGCAGAGCAAACATCAGAAGATGACCAGTCATATTGCCCAGTACAATGATGAACTACAGGAAACACTGGAAACCATTGAAATTCAAAATGTCGAGCTGGACCTCGCCAGAAAGGAAGCACTTGAAGCAAGCAGGAGCAAGAGCGAATTTCTGGCCAATATGAGCCACGAAATCAGAACACCGCTGAATGGCATTATTGGTTTCTCCAACCTGATGCTGAGCTCAAGGCTCACACCGCAACAATACGACTATGTCAGTACCATTGAGAAATCCTCTCAGGGACTGCTGACGATGTTGAATGATATTCTTGATTTTTCCCGTATGGAAGCCGGAAAGCTGGTGCTGGACCCCCAACCCGTCTGCCTGCGGGAGATCGTTGAGGATGTTATGACGTTTATGGCACCTGTTGCCTATGGTAAATCGTTGGAAATTGTCCACTTTATCTACGACGATGTTCCTGAACATATCATCATTGATGGACTGCGGTTGAAGCAGATCCTCACCAACCTGATCAGCAACGCCATTAAATTCACCAGTTATGGTTCCGTTGCTGTGCGAGTAATGCTGGATCAGGAAGGCAAGCCTTATCAGCAAGAACGTAATGAGCCCCTGACCCTGAGAGTTTCAGTGGCGGATACCGGCATTGGCCTTACCCGGGAGCAACACCACAAACTGTTCCAGGCTTTTTCCCAGGCAGACTCCAGTAAAACACGCAAATCCGGGGGAACCGGGCTTGGGCTGTCGATTTGCAAAAACCTGGTTGAGCAAATGGGTGGAGAAATTGGCCTGGAGTCCGATCTGGGTCAGGGAGCAACCTTCTGGTTTACCTTTAAAACCACCCTGAATAACAAAAATGGTGAACCGGCTGTTGCTGATGGTTGTGAGCAGGAAGACTTGGCACCAACACTGCTGCACGGCCAGAAAGTACTACTTATCGAAACCCATGAGCTGACCCGGCTATCGATTTTTCACTTACTGGATAAACTGGGTGCAAATATCACCGCAGCAGCCAGCATCCAGCAGGGAATGTCAGCAAACAAGACAAATATCTCCTACGACTATATTTTCATCAATCCTGATAATATCGAACCGGTTCAGGGAATCACGCAGTTAACAGCCTCCTATAGCAACGCCCGCATTATTGTACTCAGTTCGACAGGAATAACAGGTGCTATGGATCCTGCTCTTCCGGACGGTACTGATACTCTTCTGAAGCCCGTTGGACTGAACAGGCTGAAAGCACTGTTGGCGCGTATAAATACGGATCAGGAAGGCAAAGAGATTCATCATCAACAACAGATCAACAAATCCCTGAGTATTCTGGCCGTTGATGACAACCCGGTAAACCTGAAGTTGCTGAAAACCATTCTTGGCAATCTGGGGCAAGATTTGCAAACCGCAGAAAATGGTTTTGATGCCATTGAACTGTGCAGGCAGTTCACTTTCGACATTATTTTTATGGATGTTCATATGCCGGTCATTGATGGACTCGAAGCCACAAAACGAATTCGCAGTGAAATCCCGAACCACCAGCGCACCCCTATTATTGCAGTAACTGCCCATGCGCTACCCGAGGAGAAAAAGGTGCTGCTGCAAAGTGGCTTTGATGACTACCTGAGTAAACCGGTCAGTGAAAAACACGTCATCAGCATGATCAACCAGTGGGCAAAGAACCCTACCGAGATAATAGAGCATAGAGAATATTGTCCACCATCAAAGCCCGGCATCTCTTTACATCCGGCAATGGATCAACAGGAAAGTCCTGTGGATATCAACCTGGCGACGCAACTGGCTGCCGGAAACCGGGAACTGGCTCAGGAGATGCTGGTGATGATGAAAGAGGGACTTGATGACGATCTTGTAACTCTCAGAGATGGCTGGGCTGCCAATAATTATTCGGCTGTACTGGAACGGGTACACCGATTACACGGTGCCTGTCGTTATTGTGGAGTGCCAGAACTGGAGCGTATTTGCAACCGACTGGAAACACGACTGAAGAAATACAACACCCTGGACCATAATAAAGTCTCCGAAGACTTTCAATTATTGCTTCAGTCCATCACCCGTCTCAATCAATGGGAAATAGAGAGTCTGGAAACGGCTGAGTCATAATACCAGTTCCAAGCCGTTTATGAGGGTAGTGAGTCGGGCGCTATTGCGATGAGCAAGAGAGCTGATTCAGCTCTCCATTACTACAAAGGCAATCGCATTATCCTGCTCATCAGAAAGACTGAGGTGGAGCCGTTTAACCCCTCTTTGCTGCTGCAATTCAAGGCCATAATCCGATAAAAACAACTCAGGAGCGCCTGAAGTATTATTTCTTACCTCTATGTGCCGGAATGACAGCTTTCCGATTCCTGTACCAAACGCTTTGGCAACGGCCTCTTTCGCTGCAAAGCGCTTGGCCAGCCAGGCCGGTGAGGATGAACGTTGCTGCCATTGCGACAGCTCATGGTCAGTGAGGATTCTTCTGGCAAACGACTCGCCCAGACGACTGAGTGAGCGCTCAATCCGATCGATACGGACAATATCTGTCCCTATTCCAACAATCACTTAAAACGCAGTCCGTGCAGCTGCCAACATAAGGGCTTTCATCTCTCGCACCGCTGGTTTCAATCCCGTAAACAGGGAACGGGCAATGATCGAGTGACCAATATTCAGCTCATTGATACCGGCGATCAACGCAACAGGCTCAACATTCTGATAATTAAGTCCATGGCCGGCATTGACGATCAGCCCCTGTTCCAGACCAAATACAACCGCATTTCTGAGACGGTCAAGCTCATCCTGCATTGCTTCAGCTTTCGAAGCGTCAGCATAAGCACCAGTATGCAGTTCAATGGCAGGCGCCCCGGCCCTGACAGCGGCCTCAATCTGATCCATATCAGGATCAATAAACAGCGAGACTTCAATCCCCTGTTTTCCCAGACGCTCACAGGCGGGAGCCACACTGTCAAACAGGCCTTTCACATCCAGCCCGCCTTCCGTGGTGACTTCTTCCCGCTTCTCCGGAACCATGCAAACATGTTCAGGTTTGAGCTTTTCAGCAATGCCAACCATTTCATCGGTCACTGCCATCTCCAGATTCATTCGTGTCTGTAAGACATCACGAATGCGGAATACATCATGGTCCTGCATATGTCGGCGGTCTTCGCGCAGGTGCAATGTGATGCCATCTGCCCCGGCCTCTTCAGCTTCAATTGCCGCCTGAACAGGATCAGGGTAGCGAATCCCCCTGGCCTGCCTGATGGTTGCAATATGATCAATGTTGACACCCAGCAAAATACGCTGATGAGGAATCATAAATACACCTGTTGTAGAAAATGGCACATTGAATTGTGCGACCGTTATCGGGATTTAGAGAGTGCGCCATTTTCTACTAATGGCCTCTCCGGTGGCGATTGAGGTTTTCTGTTAGTGAACAGCATGCGGCTCTGCATAGGCCTGTCTCCGATAAGCGGTTTCATGGCCTGCCTGGTAAAACGCTTAAAACCCGGATAGAAATCAGCATTGGTGAAATCCCTGGCCGAGAGTGCCTGAAGCAACTCTGCGGTGTAGCAAAACGGTCTCTCATGGTAGCTGACTTGTCCATTGGTCGGTACCAGCCCATGCTCAGGTTCAAAGCGGTAAACCATACCTTCTTTTAAAGGCGTACCACTGACCACGTCCCAGTCAAGCGGTGGGGCATAGCCGCAGAGTTCCAACAAATCCAGCTCAAAGGAGCGGAGCAACGGTTCAAGAGGCGCGTTTTGATTAAGATGGGCCAGTATGTCCCGGTATAAATCCGTCACGCCATCCACCAGCTGCCCCGGAATCATTGATCTCATCAACAACTCATTGGCATAGAACCCACAATAAAGCCGTTCACCGGTCAGAAAGGTGAAGCGATCAAGCTCCAGGTCAACCAGTGTTTTCAGCTCACTTCGCCCTTTCCAGCGCACCAGTACCTGATGAAAAGGCTGTAACAGCGAAGCCAGCCGGGATTTTGACTGCCGTACTCCCCTAACCACCATGGCCACACGGCCATGGCCTTCCACTAAAAACTCAGCAATCACTGAGCGCTCTTTATAAGAGCGCCGATGCAGCAACCAGGCTTTATGGAATTCATTACCAATCACAGGTTGTGATCATACCCCAGACTTTTCAGGGCACGCTCATCGTCAGACCAGCCTGCCTTGACCTTAACCCAAAGGTTCAGCATAACTTTTGAGTCAAACATGTGCTCCATATCTTTGCGGGCCTCCTGTCCGATTTTTTTCAGTCGTGCTCCCCGGTCACCAATAACAATGGCTTTCTGGCCCGCTCTTTCCACAAGAATCAAGGCACTGATGGTCAACAGTGGACCTTTCGGCCGCAACTCATGCTTGAACTCTTCAATCTCCACCGTCACTTCATAAGGCAATTCATCACCCAGCTGACGCATGACCTTCTCCCGCACCAGCTCAGCGGCAAGAAAACGGGAACTGCGGTCCGTCAGCTGATCTTCAGGAAAATGATGGACGCCTTCCGGAATCAGCCGGGTAATCATTTCATCCAGCTGTTTCAGGTTATGGCCGTGCTGCGCAGAGATGGGCATCACCCCATGAAAATCCATTTTTGTTGACAGAGACTCAAGGTGCGGGATCAATTGAGCCTTATCCGTGATCTTGTCCACTTTATTAATCGCAAGAATAACCGGACAACGGGCACCCTGTACCTTGTCAAGGACCATCTGATCCTCTTCATTCCAGGTCAGGCGGTCAACCACAAAAACAATGGCATCAATACCCGCCAGGGCACTGCTGGCCGCTTTGTTCATATAGCGGTTGATCGCTTTTTTCTGCACCTTGTGCATGCCCGGCGTATCAACATAGACCGTCTGAATCCCCTGCTCCGTCTTGATACCCAGAACCTGATGGCGGGTAGTCTGGGGGCGGCGGGAGGTAATGGAAAGCTTCTGGCCGAGAAGGTGATTTAACAGGGTTGATTTACCAACATTGGGTCTGCCAACAATGGCGACGTAACCACAACGGCTGTGTTCCGAAGCCGGATCGGAAAGGCTTAGTTCATGAGCAGCGGGCTCTTCACGATTTACATCAGATGTCATCTGTTTTCTGCGCTCTTAATGATCAACGCCAAGCAACTTCAATGCATTGCGAGCCGCCTGCTGTTCAGCACCACGACGACTCGACCCTTCCCCCTTTGACGGCTCATCCAGACCTTCCAGTTCACAAATCACTGAAAAGTGCTGGTCATGAGCTTCCCCCTGAATATCTGTCACTTGATATTTTGGCAATGACTGCTGCCGCGCCTGCAAATATTCCTGCAAGCGGGTCTTCGGGTCTTTATTCTGTTCATCCGTCGTGGTCAGTTGATCCAGACGAGTGGTAAACCAGGTGCGAATTCGCTGGTGACAAACGGCCATCCCGGCATCCAGGTAAATCGCACCAATAATGGCCTCAACCGCATCCGCAAGAATGGACTCCCGCCTGAAGCCACCACTTTTCAACTCACCGGAGCCAAGACGAAGAAAGTCACCAAGCTCAAACTCCCGGCCAAGCTCGGCCAGGGTAACACCACGCACCATTCGAGCCCGCAGGCGGCTTAACTGCCCTTCTTTGGCATCGGGAAAACGCTCATAGAGGGCTTCAGCAATAACAAAGTTGACAATCGAGTCGCCCAGGAACTCCAATCGCTCATTGTTACGACTGCCAAAGCTGCGATGGGTGAGCGCCAGCGCCAACAGGCTCTGATTGGAAAATTCATGCCCTAACTTTTTCTGCAGTCGGGCAAGTTCAAGCGTTTTCACTGAGTTCCAGCTTTCCAGTTATGTTCAAACGTTAATACCAGATCAACGTTATGGAAAAAATGAATCCGTCGCTCGTAGTCAATATCGACAGCGACAACACCGTTTTCGCGGGTGACCTTAACCTCATTGCGATCAAGCTTGATCAGGTTTAGCTGCAACCCTTTATTTATCCAGGTTCTCACCTGGGTAACGGATGCAGTGGCAGAGCCTGGCCGGTCAGTTAATGAAGATACCACCTGCTTAACAGAGTGGTCATCCACATAAAAGGGCACAACCTTAACCGCAAAAGACAACAATAGTCCACCAATTAACAGGTAAAACAGCCAACTGACTGCACTACTGCCTCGTTGCCGGCTCTTCATACCATACATAAGACTCTCTCCTTAGACAGCTTACTCAATCACCCCGTTGTTCTTAAAGCCGGGAAGTTGAGTCCAGCTTGGCCAGTGCATCCAGATGTAAACCGCCTTACCGACAATATTCTGTTCAGGAACATAGCCCCAATACCGGCTGTCATTACTTCGGTCACGGTTATCCCCCATGACGAAGTACATGCCGTCAGGCACAACCCACTCTCCTTCAGCCCGAAAATCATGACTGGTCAGCTCTTTTCGAACCTGGTAGCGCTTGCCTTCATCACCTTCGTTATAGAGACGATAAATGGATCGGGCATCACTGAGTTGTGCCACAAACTCTTCAGGAACCGCCTGGCCGTTCACCGTCAGCCGCTTGTCCATATATCGCACAACGTCCCCAGGTAAACCGATCACACGCTTGATAAAGTTGATATTTTCTTTCCCTGGCTGTTTAAACACCATCACATCACCACGATCAGGCTCACCGATGGCAAGCACCTTGGTGCCTGACACGGGCAAACGCAATCCGTAACTGTATTTATTAACCAGAATAAAATCACCCACTTCCAGGGTCGGAATCATGGAGCCAGACGGAATTTGAAAAGGTTCGAACAAAAAGGATCGAATCACCAGAACAAACAGCAAAACCGGGAAGATAGACTTGGAGGTCTCAACCACGGCCGGCTCCCTGGCCAGCTTCTCAAGGGCGTCATCATCTCCGCCCTCGGCACCGAGCCTGGCAACAGCAGCCTTTCGCCTTGGTAACAAAAAAAGTCGGTCAATAAGTGCGATGATACCTGTAATAACAACCGACAGTACCAATAGCAGTGGAAAGTTAAAATCCATGGCTGTTTTTCTCTTATATAATCAATGGTGAATTATTTGTCGACCTTTAGAACTGCCAGGAAAGCCTCCTGAGGAATTTCCACACGTCCAACCTGCTTCATCCGTTTCTTACCGGCCTTCTGTTTTTCCAGCAGTTTACGCTTACGACTCACGTCACCACCATAGCATTTCGCAGTGACGTTCTTTCTGAGCGCTTTTACCGTGGTCCGGGCAATAATCTGCCCACCAATGGCCGCCTGAATGGCAACATCAAACATCTGACGGTGAATGATCTCTTTCATTTTTTCCGTCAGAACCCGTCCACGGGAAACTGCGTGATCTTTGTGCACAATAACCGCCAGTGCATCGACCTTTTCACCATTGATCAGAATATCCACCCGAACCATTTTAGCGGTTTCAAAACGATCAAAAGAGTAATCCAGAGAAGCAAAACCCCTGCTCACCGATTTCAGTCGGTCAAAGAAATCCAGCACCACCTCGCTCATCGGAATATCGTAGGTCAGTGAGACCTGACCACCCGTGAACTGCATATCTTTCTGTACGCCGCGCTTTTCAACGCAGAGAGAAATCACATTACCGAGATATTCCTGGGGTACCAGAATATTGGCCCGGGAGATGGGTTCACGAATTTCGTCAATACCCGCGGGGTCAGGCAGTCTGGAAGGGTTATCGACTTCCACCACACTGCCATTTTTCATATGACACTCATAGATTACCGTGGGAGCCGTGGTAATCAGATCCAGGTCATATTCCCGCTCAAGTCGCTCCTGGATAATCTCCATATGCAGCATGCCCAGAAAGCCACAGCGGAAACCAAAGCCCAGCGCGTCACTGCTCTCCGGCTCGTAAAACAGGGAAGCGTCATTGAGACTCAATTTTTCCAGCGCATCACGAAAATCTTCAAAATCATCCGCACTGACCGGGAACAAGCCGGCATAGACCTGCGGCTTAACATGCTTAAAGCCTGGCAGCGCTTCAACATCCCGGGTTTTCAGATGAGTCAGGGTGTCACCGACGGGAGCACCGTGAATGTCCTTGATACCGGCAACCACATAACCAACCTCACCGGCTTTAAGAACTCCGGTGGGCGTCCGCTTGGGCGTAAAAATACCGACATTATCCACAACATGAGACTGTTTGGTGGATTTAACGACGATCTTTTCTCCCTTGCGCAACGTACCGTTTTTCACCCGCACAAGAGACACCACACCCAGATAGTTATCGAACCAGGAATCGATGATCAGTGCCTGCAATGGCCCATTAATATCACCTTCAGGGGCAGGAATAGTGGACACCAGTCGCTCAAGAACGTCTTCAATGCCCAAACCACTCTTGGCAGAGCAGCGGACAGCATCGGTTGCGTCAATACCGATAATCTCTTCAATTTCCTGGGAGACCCGGTCTGGCTCAGCCTGGGGCAAATCCATTTTATTCAGCACGGGCATAACTTCCAGCCCCTGCTCTATGGCGGTGTAGCAGTTAGCAACGGATTGTGCCTCAACACCCTGGGCCGCATCCACCACCAGAAGCGCACCTTCACAGGCCGCCAGGGAACGTGAAACTTCATAGGAAAAGTCAACGTGTCCTGGTGTATCGATAAAATTCAGCTGATAGGTATTACCATCTTTGGCATGATAATCCAGCGTCACACTCTGGGCCTTGATGGTGATGCCACGCTCGCGCTCAAGCTCCATGGAATCAAGCACCTGGGCCTGCATTTCACGATCACTGAGCCCACCACAGGTTTGGATAAAACGGTCAGCCAGGGTTGATTTCCCATGATCAATATGGGCAATGATGGAAAAGTTCCTGATTAAGCTTAGGTCGCTCACGATAGTATCTACTATAAAAACGTCACAAAAAGCGATCCCCGCAATCGCGGGGACCGTCTTGAATTAGGGAATTGACCTGCGGATCAAACTGACTTACCGGCTGTTAAACAGCATGAATTGATTCTATTCATGCCTGTGGCTAAAGCTCCGGTAGCAATTAACAAGTGTCTGATCTGCATAAATGATTCCATAATATTCTATAACATGTCAGCACACTACTCCATGGTCATATACCGTGCTATCCACATTTGATCACTCCTGTAACCGGAAGGTGATGTAGCCGGGATTTCCACCGCGAATAACCCGCATCGAAATCGAGCGGTTCCTGGGCAGTTTGGCAACCACTTTTTTGAATTCCGTTACCGTTGTCACACTGATGTTGTTCAGGTCCGTGATAACATCGCCCTGGCGCAATCCAATAGAACGTCCAGCTCCCCGGTTAACCCCGATCACCACCAGCCCCTGAACATCCTCATCCAGGCGCAGCTTATTGCGATAATTCTCATCAAGCTCTGCTACCTGAACACCCAGAGGGTTCTTATCAGAAGGCGTCTTATCTCCTCTGTGTTCAGGGGCACCACTATTTTCATCCGGCAGCTCACCCACTACAACATCTGCGGTCTTGCGCTTGCCATTACGGATATATTCCAGCCTGGCTTTTTCGCCGGGCTTTATCACACCCACCGACATTGGCAACACGCCTGAGCTGCTGATAACTCTTTCATTAAATCTGACAATAATGTCGCCGGGATGAAGCCTTGCCTTATCAGCCGGACCACCGGGAACCACCTGACTGATCAATGCCCCCATGGGTTTTTCCAGACCAAACGATTCGGCAAGATCCCGATCCACATCCTGAATGGCGACCCCCAGCCATCCCCGGGTGACATACCCCTTCTCTTTCAGCTGATCAACCGCCCACATAACATGATCAACCGGTATGGCGAATGACAGCCCCATAAAACCGCCAGAGCGGGTAAAAATCTGGGAGTTAATTCCGATGACTTCGCCGTTCATATTAAACAGCGGACCACCCGAATTACCCGGATTGATAGGGACATCGGTTTGAATAAACGGGACATAGGAGTCGCTGGGCAGGCTTCTATTCAGAGCGCTGATAATGCCTTTGGTAATCGAATATTCAAAATTAAACGGAGACCCAATCGCTGCTACCCATTGACCAGACTTAACACTCTCGGAATCACCAAGCTTAACGACGGGCAGACTGCGGTCATTATTAATTTTTAACAGCGCCAGATCTGAACGCTTATCGGCACCGATAAGTTCTGCAGCACGCTCACTCCTGTCGCTGAGTCTGACAATAATCTGATCAGCACCTTCGATAACATGGTTATTGGTCAGAATGTAACCGTCTGACGAGATAATAAAGCCAGAACCGAGCGACATCGGTTGAGAACGTCCGGAAGGGCTTTCATCAGGCAGCGGGATACCAAAGTAACGGCGGAAAATTTCAGGAATCTCCTCCCCGCCCGGCCCATATATTGACGGTCTCGCTTTTGGTGAGGCCAGAGTACTGATATTCACTACCGCTGGTGATGCCTGTTCAAACAATGCCGCAAAATCTGGCAAGCCTGAACCCCTGACTGAAGCATTTGCCAGTGTTGCGTAAAACAAAAGCAGGGAAAACCCAACGTTATAAAGTGACTTTTTGCAGAGAAAAAACACCCTACTCATATTATGTTTTCTCCAGTATTCAACTATTGAAAAGATTCACCGCAGCCATAGGCTCCTGCGATATTATTTATAATTACGTGATAAAAAGGCGACCCGGCAGCATCAGAAATAAAGCAAGAACATTCAACCCTGCCTGGAAGAAAGCGTTCGCCCGAAGGAACTGCCTGATAACGACAAATTGTCAGAGGGTAATACCCTTACCACATCAACACGGCACATATCAGCTGATCTCTTCCCAAATAACCTTATTGCGCCAAAGCCACATGCCAGGAGCAAGCCAGCTGAGACAAGCAGCAGCCAATCTGCTGCCCCCATTACTGAGGACAACCAGATGCCAGCCATCATAAGCAGAAGCGGGAAGAGATAAATCAGAAAAGAAGCCTTTAGCAACGAGCCTTCCGGAATACCGACCACAACCATGTCACCCTCTTTCACTACCCAGGGACAAAGCGCTTTGATATATGAAAAGGATGAGCCGACCCTGTACTTTTCAAAGAGATGCTGCCCACAACCATTTCGGGCACTACAGCTTGAACAACCGGACTGTCTGATTGTTTCAACCCAGACAAAATCACGCTCTACAGCCACAACTCGTCCCTGCTCTTCTATCATATTCCTGAAAACCTGATATAGATCGGTAACGAAATAATACAAAAAAAACCAGTCTTCAAGTCCAGCAAACTTACTTGATCATTACATCAAGGCTTCATTTTTACCGGACGAACAGATACAGCTACTCTCTCTGCCGTACCCAGAGGGACATCACCAACAACCGTCACATGGAAGTACTGATTACCCTCTCTGTAAATCTTTGAAACCGCCGAAAGAGCACCAATTTGTTCAGAAGCCTGACTTAGTACCCGAGTATCATCCTGCTCAACAAAAACAGAGAAATTGGCAATTCCATCAGAAAAAATCAAAGCATCCACATCGTGCTTGCTAACTGGAGAAGGGCGCACAGTGCTGTTTTCCAGCACAAAGCCATCAGGCAGCCAGCCCGTTTCCCATTCCGGGGGTACATCAGGTTTCTCCGAGTGTTCTGGATTGTTTCTTATCTGAATAGTTTCATCAACACTGGAGGGTTTGCGGTCCAGGAGTGCCAGAACATCATCTGGTAGCTGACCAATACTCAGGGAAGTGAACTGCAGTCGCTCAATGATTTTACCCTGATCATCAACCAGCACTGATTTCAACAACAATGAGGATACCCGATCAAGCCATAACTGATAGCCGTAACGGAAACGATCTTTCGGCAGCACAAGCAACAGCACGGCTTCGCGACCAGCAACGCGGTCAATACCTACAATTTTCAAGTCATAGAAATGTTCAGAAACACCCGACTGAAACTTGTTTAGTACCGGCATCAATGAGCCATGCTGAAACCTGGTCACCCCTTCGTTGTAACTGGAAAAGAAAAGTTCATGCCCGGAGCGTATGACTTCCCGGGGAGCGCCATCCAGATAGAGGATACGTTCTTTTTCCGATATGTTCTCAGCTTCAGCCTGATGAATAACACTTAATGTCTGCAGCTGCGCTCCCTGCTGATAAACAAACTCTCCCTGAAAGCTAAGACGTTTGGCGGAAGCAGCCATTCTTTCAAGCAGGTAGCCTGCATCGGATGATGTTTCTGCAGACACAAAGCCACTGACGAAAAAACATATAATCAGCAGCTTTCTGGTAATCCCTTGCTTCTGTTTCATAAATTTATTGGTTGTCAAAACTGGTCAATCGGGCAAATGACAAAATACTCTGGCCACTTCCCATTGCAGAAAGCTCTGCATGCTGAAGTGCATAGGCATGAAAACGTTCCCTGGTTGCCCTGTCAGCAAGACTCTGGGCATAGGCAAGTTGTTCAGGGGTAATACCGTCATGCTGCCTTGAGTTGTACCCGGCACGAATACCCAATGCACCATAATCGTTATGACCCGATTGCGCCAGCTGCACTGGCTGAGTCAGGGTAACCGGTTCATTTTCAGCCAGAACCTGCAAATCAGGAGACGGATTACTGTTTCTGACCCCGACAACAATGGCAAAAGCCACTGAGGCTGCAACCGCAACCTTACCCAATGAAGCCCATACATCCTCAAAAAAGCGGCCGGATACGGGACTGATCGCAGAAGAACCTTCTGCTCCAGAGGCATTCTGCGCACCGGTATTATCGACCTCTTCCTGCTCCAGGGCATTCATCACGCCCCTGGAAATATCGACATTGGCAAATTTACTGCTATTACCACGCAGTGTCTCACCAATCAGCTGATAACGACCCGCAAGTGAACGAAGGTCATCGTCCTTGCCGATATTATCAATCACTCGACGCAATTCCAGCTCACTGGCCTGTCCATCCAGAGAAACCGATAAAGATTCTTTCAAATGTTCTCTGGCACTGTTTTGAGAACTCTTTTCACTCATAGACAAACCTCTGGTGTTCATGCCGACCTTCACTCTGTCGCACATGAGTTAAACCTTGTTTAACCACTTTGCCCTAATAACGGTCTGATCTCACGATCAATGGCTTCACGAGCCCTGAAAATTCTGGACCGTACAGTACCTACCGGGCAGTCCATAACATCGGCAATTTCTTCATAGCTGAGGCCATCAAACTCCCTCAACATTACCGCTGTTCTCAGTTCATCGGGTAAACGCTGAATGACATCATGGATGACCTGCTCGATTTCATTACAGTACAGGTTGCGCTCAGGGGTATCAACGACCCTCAAGGTTGTCGCTGTTTCCAGAAAGTCTGCATCATGAACATCAATATCAGACTCTGGCAATCTTCGCCCCTTGGATACCAGATGATTTTTGGCTGTATTGACAGCAATACGGTACAGCCAGGTATAAAAAGAACTGTCACCACGAAACTTATCCAGTGCACGGTACGCTTTTATAAAAGCCTCTTGCGTAACATCCTGAACTTCCTGAAAGTCACTGACATAACCGCCGACCAGCCCAAGAATACGGTGTTGATATTTAATAACCAACATATCATAAGCTCTTTTGTCACCCTGCTTTACACGATCAACCAACTGCTGATCAGTATCCGGACTATCAACCATTCAGGCATCTCCACCCATGCATGGCAGGAACACCATAAAAGGCACCATCGTGCAATAAAGGGTTTAGCTCAGCAGCAAGTATATAGACCATCAAAATGAAGAAAAGTTCCTGATATTTTCAATTTTTTACTTCAAAGGTATCTGTCCACCACAACCCGGTTTATCCGAGTGTTGTAATTATATTGGAAAACCGACAGGTTATTTTTAGCACTTCAACGACACTACAGTAACTTCCAGACATTCTATATAATGCCCTGACAATGAATATTCCAGTCAACTGGCTGGCCCGGTTCACAAAATACACAGGTCAGACAAGTTTAGTCGGGCCTCTTGATTCAGGTCAGCAGCAATTTTAACATCGACCCGTAAAATAGCCTCTTTAGCCCGATGCACATAACCAGTGACTGTCATTGATCATACCGATAAATAGCTAAGCCACTCAATAAAGAACTCATCATGTTACTTATCCAGACATGTACAGTTCCACAGGCTAGCACATTAAACCACACTGCATTCATTTTCCTATGGATTATAGGAAGGATAAAAGATGTCAGAGTGACTTGATGACTGGGGAGCCTTATGCAACAGCCCTACAATTACGATGTAATCATCATTGGCTCTGGCGCAGCCGGACTGACCACTGCACTGCAGCTGCCTGATGATGCCAGAATAGCCATTTTCAGCAAAGACTCATTAAGCGCTGGCTCAACCTATTGGGCGCAGGGGGGCGTGGCGGCGGTATTGGACCAGACCGGCGACAATATTGACCAGCATGTGAAAGATACCCTCACCGCGGGTGCCGGCCTGTGTAACGAGTCGGCTGTTCGACATATCGTGGAGAATGGCAGAGAGAGTATTGAGTGGCTGATAAGCCAGGGCGTACCATTCACACCGGATCATACCGTTGACCGGCCCTTCGACTACCATCTGACACGGGAAGGCGGGCACAGCTCCCGCAGAATCATTCACTCCGCAGACGCTACTGGCCGGGCTATTTCAGATACCTTACTGGAACAGGCAAGGTTAAAGCCGAACATAGACCTTTACGACCATCACCTGGCTGTAGACCTGATCACCACCAGCAAACTGAAACCTCACATTCACCACCATGAACCGCGCTGTGTTGGTGTTTACATACTCGACCTGGTGTCAGACCAGGTGCATGCCTTCAAGAGCCGTTGTACCGTGCTTGCCTCCGGAGGTGCCAGTAAAACCTACCTTTATACCAGTAACACCGATGGTGCGTCCGGAGACGGCATTGCCATGGCCTGGCGGGCGGGCTGCCGGGTTGCCAATATGGAGTTTAATCAATTTCACCCGACCTGCCTATACCACCCAAATGCCAAGTCGTTTCTGATTTCAGAAGCCGTTCGGGGCGAAGGCGGCCTGCTCAAACGGGCCGATGGCAGCCGGTTCATGCCAGACTACGACCATAGGGAAGAGCTGGCTCCCAGAGATATTGTGGCACGGGCCATTGACCATGAAATGAAGCGTTTGGGGTCAGACTGCCTTTACCTGGATATCAGCCATAAGCCGGCGGAGTTTATTCGCTCTCATTTTCCAACCATTTACGAACGCTGCCTCAGCTACGATATCGACATCACCAGAGACCCAATCCCTATTGTTCCTGCTGCCCATTATACCTGTGGTGGAATACTGGTTGATAAAAACGGTCAAACCGATGTACAAGGCCTTTTTGCCGTTGGTGAGTGCAGTTTTACCGGCCTGCATGGCGCTAATCGGCTGGCCAGTAATTCACTGCTGGAGTGCTTTGTCACTGCCAAAAGCTGCGCCCGGATGATACGCAATACCATTGATCAATACCCACAACCACCCTCTCTGCCGAACTGGGATGAAAGCCAGGTAACAGATTCCGATGAAAATGTGGTTATCTCTCACAATTGGGATGAACTTCGCCGCTTTATGTGGGATTACGTGGGTATTGTCCGCACCACAAAACGTCTGCAAAGAGCAATGAATCGCGTTGAGTTGCTCCAATCTGAAATTCATGAGTTCTACAGCAATTTCAAAGTCAGCAATGACCTGATAGAGCTGCGCAACCTTGCCCAGGTATCTGAGCTGATTATTCAATGCGCCATGGCCAGGAAAGAGTCCCGCGGTTTGCACTACACGCTGGATTACCCTCATACAAATCCTGTTCCTGAAGACACGATTCTGGCTCCAGAGAACTTCAGGGGCTGTTGACGTTTTGTGGGTGCTCAGCGTATCCAACCCTGTTGAATACCTTCAGGTATTACAAAGGCCTTGGTGGATAAAGGCAGTAATGCCACAACGAAGACATACAGAACGAATACGATGGGCATGAACTATACGTGCCCCTCGCCCTTGCCACCGAACAGAGAGTGAGACTCAAGCATCAGCCTCAGCCTGAAACCATGCAGCTCAACCGGGTCAGCGCTGTCTGGAAACAAAATCAGGCGGGAAGGATGCCGCTTACCCTCAACTCTCAACTTAAAGCAAATCAATATTGAGGTGACAACAATTTCACCCTCAGGCCAGGCGCGATACCACGCACCGCCAAGATTCACCCGCCACTGATCTTCCAGCAACCGAATGACAGAAATACTGGTCGGAAGACTCTGAGCAATAAACTGAAGGTAGTGTCGATAGAAATGCAAGGCGAGAACCATGGCCAGGGCAAACTTGACCACAGGCCAGACTGAACAAAGCCACAGCGCAACACAAGCGGCACCGTGGCTGATAAGCATCAAAGCAAGGTGGTAACGGGAACTTCTTACATTAACTTCACAAAGACTCGCCTTTGTAGCGCCCACGCTCCAATACTCTGTCAACCATGCGGCTAAGAGCCTGATCTTCAGGCCTTGTACCACTCATAAACCAACTGAAGAGGTCCGGATCTTCACACTCCAACAGGCGAACATAGGTTAGCTGATCAGCTTCACTGAGCTCAGACAGCGCCTCCCTGGTAAAAGGTTCCAAAAGCACGTCAAGCTCAAGCATCCCACGACGACTTCGCCACTGCAGGCATTTCAGCTCATTTTCACCCAGCATCTTAGAATAACTCCTATTATGGATTTTGCCGGTTATTATACCTTTAAATTCGCAGCAATAATCTTCTATTATGCCAGCATCTATCAAATGCAATTGCGGCAACCAGATAACAAGGTAATCAGATGGCCACCGACTGGAAGACCTACTTAACAACTCAGGGCGCTGTTTATAAAGAAGAGCGGTTGACAGGCTTTGCCAAAACACCACAGGCACTGGATGAAAATTCTGTCTCAGTACTCTCTGGCCACAGCTTTGTCAAAATCGACGGCACCGATCGCCAGAAGTTTTTGCAGGGACAGATTTCAACACATATGCTTCAGCTGGCCGCTCATCAATACAGCACCGGGGTGGCATGCTCCCCTAAAGGACGGATGTATACCAGTTTCAAAATCATGGACAATGGTGAAGACTACCTGTTGACCATGAACTCAGGTCTGACTGAAACCACTCTCGACACTCTGAAAAAGTATGCGGTTTTTTTTAAGGTTAATCTCACCAGTCAACCAGAGCACGTGGTTCTCGGCCTGTCTGGAGCCAATATCGACACCCTGCTGACCAATATTTTCCCCGACTCATCACTTCCAGGGCAAAACGAAGTCATCAAAGTCTCCGGCAATGGCTACCTTATAAAAGTCTCTGGTATCAGGACTCGCTATGAGCTTTGGCTTCGTCAGGATGACCTTCCTCTTTTATGGCCAGAACTGACCAAAGAGCTTACACCTGCAACGGAAGATTTCTGGGCGTTACTGAATATTGAGTCAGTCATTCCAGAGCTTTGTCAGGAAACCATCGATAAATACATTCCCCAACATCTCAATCAACCCTCCCTTGGCGGAGTCAGTTTCAGAAAAGGGTGCTATACCGGGCAGGAAATTGTGACCCGAATGCAAAACCTTGGGCAGCAGAAAAGCCGGTGTTACTGGTTGAGCCTGGAAAGCGTCGAAGAGCCTGACATTAACACCCGACTTTACAACAGTGATGGTAAGCCGGTGGGTGAAGTCATTCAGCGTGCCCGTAATGTCGAAAACGACAACATTGAATTACTGGCTGTTATCAGGATTGAAGCGGCTGAAGCCAACGATGTCTTTCTGGATACAGAAAAAAGCCATCAGCTGCAGGTTCATAAAATACCCTATGCAATAGATCCAAAGGCCGAACTGCAAAAATAGTCGCCCCAGTCAATGCTACTCACCCAGGGTCATTACTGACCCCTGGGTGATTAGCAAGCTATCAGCTGATATTCTTTTTGATTTCCACCAGCACACCATAGGCTTCGTCAAAGTCGTAACTGATAACAGCATCCTGAAATAACGTCAGCTCTTTATGGTCAATTTGATCTTTCAGTCCCTGAATAAGCGTTGGCAGGAGAGAAACCACATCCACATCACCTGCACTGAGCTTTTGCTCCATCTCATCAAGCAGTTCATTCAGTTCACCAACGGCAATAGATCCTTCCCCGGCGGGTTCCAAACCTTCTTTAACCGGAGGCAAATGTTCTAGGCCTTCCATCACCTGCTCAAAGGCCAGCACAAACGAATCCATCAAGCTATTGTCAGGCATTTCAAATTGTCTGCGTAAACTGTGCTCAAGTTGAGCAGCCTGATCATGCAGGCTGCTTGCCCCTAAATTACCGGCAACCCCTTTCAATGCATGCACCAACTGGCAAGCCTCATGCCATTTACCGGTTTCCAGAAGCCCTTGCAATTGGATCAGATCTTCCCGCTGGCCATGATAGAAGTCTGTCAACAGCTTTTCATAAAGCGCCTGGTTGCCCTGAAGTCTCTGCAAACCATCGTCTACATCTATTCCCGGCAGTTTCAGGCAGGATATATTCTCTGATGCCTGTGGCAAAGCAACAGCCTGAAGCACATCGGTTTCTCCTGCCTGCAACCAGTGACGCACCATCTGCTTGAGGGCATCAGGACTTAATGGCTTGGAAATATGATCATTCATTCCAGCCTGCAAACAGCGCTCCCGATCTCCGGTCATGGCATGTGCGGTCATGGCAATAATAACCAGCTTATCTTTGCCAAGTTTTCGCCTGATCTTCCGTGTTGCCTGATACCCATCCATTTCAGGCATCTGAATGTCCATAAAGACCAGATCAAAGTCTTCGTGCTTCACCCGCTCCACCGCTTCGGCACCGTTCGTGACCATGACGACCTCAAGCCCCATGCCCTGTAACAGCTCACGGGCAACCTGGCGGTTGATTTCATTATCCTCAGCAAGCAGTATGCGGCCTTTAGGCATAATCTCGCAAAATCGAGCCTCTTCGATGATTTCAGTTTTCGGATTTTTCTGACACTGCAACAGGCGCAGAATAGTCTCTACCAAAACGCTGTGATTGACCGGTTTAATCAGAAAAGCATCCACTGTACCTGAGGCTTTTGCCATTAGCTCTTCCCGACCATAGGCCGAAACCATCATCAGTTTGGGTTCCGGAGCAAGATTGAGTTTATGAATGCGTTCTGCCAGTTCGATGCCATCCATATCCGGCATTCTCCAGTCAAGCAGCACCAGGGAAATAGCCTTATCAGCACCAGAATTCTTCTCTTTCAGCAACGCCAGCGCTTCGTCACCATGGTCACTTTCCAGGGTTTCGCATCCGGATGTTTGCAAATGACTGATCAGAAGTGCTCTTGCTTCCGGGTTATCATCCACCACAAGCACACGAGTCCCGACAAGGGACTGTTCCAGTACCTGAACCTGATGGGCAACACCCAGTTCAACGGTAAAGCAAAAAGTACTGCCCTTGCCGGGTTCTGAATCAACAGAGATATCCCCGTTCATCATGTACACAAGGTTCTTACAGATAGCCAGCCCCAGCCCGGTACCACCAAACTTCCGGGTTGTTGACCCATCAACCTGAGAAAATGACTGAAACAACTTATTCTGCTGCTGTTTACTGATACCAATACCCGTATCGGTCACCGAGAACTGAAGTCTGACCACATCCTGCCTGCTGCTGACCAGCCTGACAGACACATTGACTTCGCCTTCACTGGTGAACTTGAGGGCATTATGGGTCAGGTTGATCAGTATCTGCCCAAGCCGGAGCGGATCACCCCGCAGATGTCTGGGCACATCCGACTGAATATCGTAAGTCAGTGTCAGGCCCTTTTCCCTGGCCTTGATACTGCTGAGGTTATAGACGTTGTCAAAAACGCCCCCAAGGTCAAATTCAATATTTTCCATATTGAGTTTGCCTGCCTCAATTCTTGAGAAGTCAAGAATATCGTTGATGATACCCAGAAGGTCATGGGCAGATGTCTGAATTTTACTGACGTAATCCCGCTGTTGATAAGAGAGCCTGGTTTCCTGAACCAGATGACTCAAGCCAATAATGGCATTCATCGGCGTACGGATCTCATGGCTCATATTGGCCAGAAAATTACTTTTTGCCTGATTGGCCTGATCAGCCACTTCTTTCGCCTTGCGTAACGCTTCTTCAGTCTGTTTTCGATCAGTAATATTGCGCCCGGAAGCAAAGAGGTACCCTTCTCCCTCATACTCCATATAGTTCGCAGTGACCTCCACTGGAAAAACAGTACCATCGGATGTTTTTCGCAGCGTTTCATAGGTCATACCTTTTCTCAGCACCAGCTGCTCCCAGAGTTTTTTCCAGGAACTCCGGGTAACTGCCGGGTTAATGTCCATGATGGACAGTTTCATTAACTCTTCCTGAGAAAATCCCAGGGCCTTACAGGCAGACTCATTGACATAATTGTGGTGACCATCCCTTCTGAACCAGTGAATATGATCACCGGCACTATCGAGGGAGAAACGGGCCATCGACAGCTCACGTTCCCGTTCAATCTGGTGAGTAATATCCACCGTTGTACCAATGACCCGCAGGGGTTTCCCCAGCTCATCCCTGAACACCACCTTCCCTTTGCTGCGAACATTACAATAACTGCCGTCTTTCCTGCGGATACGGTAAACAAACTGGAACGAGTTATCGGAAGTCTCCAGCTGTTGTTCAAAAAAATGAATGGTGGAAATTTTATCCTCTGGATGAAGCTGCCGTCGCCAGGTCCGGATATTGCCCAACAGTTCTCCGGGCTGGTAACCCAGCATGGTTTGATACCGGGGGCTTAAATACATGTTATCCCCGGGGACATCCCAGTCCCAGAGACCATCGGAAGCCGCATCCATTGCCAGCTGGTAACGTTCCTCACTGACTCTTAAGGCATCTTCCGCATGTTGACGATCACGGGCGACCGCCACCAGCTCACCCATTCGATGCAGCAAATCCATTTCATTGATATAAACCTGATATTTTTCCGGCGTATTGATCAATCCAATACCACCAACCACACGACCAAACAGCAACATAGGCGCATAGACCGCTATGGAAACACCCAAATCATCCAGAATGGCAGCACCTTCAAGGTCTCCCTTCTGCAATATTTCATCACGAATCAGAATGTTGCCCTGATCCTTTTTCATCTCGCCATAAACACTGGAAAAATCATGGTCAAACAGTGGCTCAAAAGCTGCGGGATCAGGACCAGGCCGACATGACCAGTAATGCTCAATACGGGCCCGGGGCTCCCAGGAGAAGATGCAGACGGCTTCAGCGTTGAGATAGCGCCCAAGCCGACTCAGAAAATAGTCATTGGCCCGATGCAACGGCTGGTCCATGAAATGCCTGGAAATATCACTCAACAGGCGGTCCAGTTCGGAGCGAACCCGCAGCCCTTCCTCTGCTTTTTCACGGTCAGCAATCTCGATGGTTAAACGACGATTCCAGTAAACAATGAGAATCAATGTCACCAGAATCAATACCAGACCAATAAACAACTCTTTATTAGGCCGCCACATGCCTCCCTGAATCGACAGCCAGCTGCTTTCAAGAGCCTCCCGGTCTTCCGGAGTAATTGTATCAACCGCTTTTTCCAGGATAGAGGCCAGTTCAGGAGAGTTGTTTCTCGATGCCATACTGAAGTCATAGTTAAAACCCGCTTCAGCAACCACCTGCAAGTTGGTTATTTTCATGCGCTCTATTTCATAACTTGCAGAAGCCAGGTTGACCACCATGGCATCAAGAACGCCGCTGGCAACCTGATTCAAGCCTGTGGCAATATCCGGCATCTTGACAAAATTGATGCCCGGGTAGTTCTGCCGGAAAATTTCATAAGTGACATAACCTGGCGTAAAGCCAACCCTTTTCCCATTTAAATGCCCCGGAGAGCGGATGCTTTTGTCGGAAACACGGGCGAGGATCACAGCCGGCACACTGACAAATGGCTTGGTAAAATTCAGATAACGACTGCGCTCTTCCGTTTTCTGTAACATCGCAACGGCATCAACATCATGCCGATAAGCCTGAATCAAGGCATTGGTCCATACAGGATCCTGATGAAGCTGAAAGGTGATGCCCAGCCTGTCTTCCAACAACCTGAGATAAGCTATGGCCATTCCCTGCCATTGCCCCCTTCTATCAATATAAGAAAATGGCGGTTTATTATTATCAACCAGAACACTGATTACCGGATTTTCACCTAACCAGCGGCGCTCAGAATCACTCAGTTCAACCACTGAACCACTTCTGCGAAAATAGCGATCTCGACTACTGATAATCCAACGGTTTTCAATGGCACGATACTCATCCGGAGTAATTGCCCGAAAGCCATTATTCAACTCCGGCAATAAGTCCGCCGACCTGTTCAGCAAAAGACCAGCCCCAACCGCCTCATTCAGATTAAAGTACTCGCTGGAGTTCACCTCACCCACCAGACCATGGCGATTCAGGGCAGACTGGACAATCACAGGCTCACCAAGAAAGGCATCTATTTCTCCAGAGAAAAGGCTCCCAATCATCTCGGAGACACTGCTATGTTCAATGGGATACGCATCCGGCAACCAGCGGCGAACGAATTCCTCAGGGCTTGAAGAACCGATCACACCCAGCTTTTTACCATTCAACTCCGACCCGGGATCACCCAGGTTGCTGTCAGGGCGAAAGTAAATTCGGGTATTCAATCCATAGTAAGGATTTGACAGCGCCATCCACTGGCTTCGTTCCATCGTCGGAGACACGGCAGCAATAACGTCGACCTTACCTTTTTGCAAAGCCGCTATGTTTTCACCGATAGGGCCCATTCTGAATTTAATCGGTGTTCCTGTTTTTTCTGACCATAAATTCCAGATATCAACAAACAGGCCTGAGGGTTTACCCAGTGCATTGATAAAAGACAGCGGAGAAAGGTCGGTCTCCAGGGCAACGACCAGACTTTCAGGGTGACAATGCATAAACCTGAACAGCTCTTCAATAAGATCTGCTCTGTCCTGATCAGAAATTGCCGCCACCCCATGTTCAATAACACGCACAAGATCCGTTCGCCCCGGGGCAACAATGGCCTTGACTTCAACGGGTGGCAAAGGCGTTTGCACCACCTGATATTCATCTTTAACACCCACATTATGCAAGTAGTAGCTCAAGCTTGTACGGCCGCCAAGTATCGCGTCGACCTCAAGTTTGGATGCCGCTCTGGCCATTGATGAGTTTGAAGTGAAGGGCACAATAACAGCGTCTGCATTAAAGCTTTTGAGACAGGGCTGACAGCTATAACCTTTGATATAGCCAACCCGGAGTTTCGCAAGTACCTCCTCAAAGCTACTTATCTGACTGCTTTTTCTTACAAACAGAACAGGAACAAACGAGTGAATCGGTACACTCTCCAGACCATTCTTGCGCAACTGATCCTGCATGCCCGGTGGCGAGTAAGCCAGAACATCAACTTCGGAACCCTTAAGCTGTGCCTCAATTTTTTCCGGAGAAGACACCACAAACTGTATATCAACGTTGCTTTTTTCTGACCATAGTTCCCAAAGGTCATGAAGCACACCGTCAGCCTCTCCCTCATTATTGGTAAACATCCAGGGGGCATCATCGGCAAAATAAGCAATTTTGATCGGTTTTTTATTACCCTCTGCATAAAGCCCCGTACTGACAGGCAACGTCAGGAAAAACAGCAGGAGTAATATCAAAGTCCAGAAAATCGTTCGGGAATAACGGCTCAGTGCGAAGGGCATAGTAATTCGGGATAAGTCAGGGAACCGGAAAGCGGGCTTATCTTACCCTGTATCAAGACAATCACCTATCAAAGAAAAGGTAAATTCGGTTATTTGCTAAAATAATCGTGAGAATAACTATCAGGTAAATACCATGGCAACCGAACAATTTTCCAACGAACAACTTGATGCCAGTAAAAAAGCCATTGCCCGGGCTGAATCATTAATGGATTCAATGAAAATGCTGAAGAAAAAACTGCATCTCAGTGAAGGCTGCGGGCAACGCTTCCTGCAAAAGACCAACCCTGACCTCGCGCTGTTACAAAAAGCCGAACAGGAGATTAAAGAATCCTACAGCGGCAAACCCGGAAATAGTCAGCAGACCAGCAAAAAAAATAAAACGGGGTTGTTAAACAATATTCTCCGCAGGGGACAGGCCTGAGTTTCCACCAATTCGGTTGACAGCATGGTGGATAGCGCCGACAGTAGCCTTATCTATCGGTTAATGACGACGTTTCCCTGTGCTGACCATATACCATTCCAATCATCTGGATGTGCTTAAAGACCTTCTGGTCGAGCTTTTTCGCCAAACCCCTCCGAGCAACCCCCTGGAAGATGAACAGATTCTGGTACAAAGCCCCGGAATGGCCCAGTGGCTCAGACTGGAACTGGCGAAAGGACTGGGTATAGCCGCCGGTGTCAATTTCCCCCTGCCGGCCAGTTTCCTCTGGCAAATATATACCCGCATCCTGCCGGACGTTCCACGCCGATCTGCGTTCAATAAGGAGTCAATGACCTGGAAGCTGATGGATCTCCTTGACTCCCTGAAACACGACCCTGACTTCTATTCATTAACCCAATACCTGGCAAGCGATGATGACGACATTCGGAAGTTTCAGTTGTCCGGAAAAATCGCTGATATTTTTGACCAATATCTTGTCTATCGCCCTGACTGGATTCTGGACTGGGAACAGGGGGATGATTCCAGCACAGTCACCTCTGACCAGCCTTGGCAGCCCAAACTATGGCGTGCCCTGGTCTCAAGAACGGCTGAACTGGAACAATCCCCCTGGCACAGGGCCAATATGCATCACCGCTTTCTTGAGGCTATGGCCGATAATGATTGCAGCTCACAGCTGCCACGGCGGTTGTTTGTCTTTGGTATTTCTGCCCTGCCACCGCATTTTGTCGAATCCATCGAGGCAATGTCCAGCCAGTGCGATGTGCATTTAATGGTCGCTAACCCCTGCCAGCACTACTGGGGAGATGAGCGGGATCCAAAATACCTGCGCAAGCTGGCAGCCCGTAAACTGCTGGATCAAAAGAAGAAGCAGGATAAAGGCTGGTTCAGTAAGGAGGGACTCTCTCTGGACTCTCCTGACGCTTTTGGCAACCTGGACTCCATTGGCAATCCGCTGCTGGGCTCAATGGGCAAGCTTGGCAGAGACTACTTCCACCAGCTCCACGGCCTGGATGCTTTTGATATCGATGTCTTTGTCAGCGATCACAAGGATACCCTGCTGGGCAATCTGCAAAAGGACATCTTCGAGCTGCACGACCGGACAGCCCAGGGTCAGAAAACGGCAATGCAAAATGACCAGTCCCTGCAATTCCATAGCTGCCATAGCCCACTCAGAGAGGTGGAAATACTGTATGACCATCTGCTTGATATGTTTGAACAGAACCCGGAACTGACACCCAAAGACATTGTCATCATGCTGCCGGATATCGACAGCTATACCCCGTGGATTCAAGCCGTATTTGGCAGCATGGATGACCAGCGCCGTATCCCCTTTGCCATTTCAGATGTCAGTGCAAAAAACGAGCACCCTGTCCTATCAGCACTCCTTAAACTGCTGGAGCTGGACAAAAGCCGCTGCTCCGCTCCGGAGCTTATGGAGCTGTTGGAAGTGCCCGCCATTCAATACCGTTTCAACCTGACCACCGGTGATCTGGACATTCTGAGACAATGGACCCATGAGTCTGGTATACGCTGGGGGTTAACCCCTGCCCACCAAACCCGGTTTGACCTGCCAGAACTGCAGGCCAACTCCTGGTCATTCGGGCTCAGAAGGATGCTGCTGGGCTATGCCATGCCGGAAAATACCGGCGTTTACGATGATATTTTGCCGATGGACGCGGTTCAGGGCATGAATGCAACACTGGCAGGCTATCTGGCCAGTTTTATTGATAGCAGTGAGCAATTACTGAATGAACTGGATAACACACGAACCATTGAACAGTGGATCCAGTTCACTCATCAACTACTGGATCGCTTTTTCCTTACCCGCTCTGAAGAGGATGAAGCAGCGCTCACACTGGTCAGGGATACCCTGTCTCACCTCTACGAACAGCTGCTGGAAGCAGGGTACCAGCAACCATTATCACGCAGTGTCTTCATCAGTTATCTGACCGAACGATTGACTCAGGAGCGCAGCAGTCAGCGCTTCCTGGCAGGCCAGGTCAATTTCTGCACATTAATGCCCATGCGCTCCATCCCGTTCAGGGTTGTCTGCCTGCTGGGTATGAATGACGGTGCCTACCCCCGCAGCATTGCCCCGGCCGGATTTGACCTGATCGCCCGCCATGGCAGGCGTGGTGACCGCTCACGTCGGGTAGACGACCGCTACCTGTTCCTCGAAGCTCTGCTGTCTGCCCAGGATACCCTTTACATCAGCTATGTTGGCCGACGGATACAGGATAACAGTGAACGCATACCTTCTGTGCTGGTCACCGAACTGCTCAACTACTGCGAACAGGGTTTTGACCTGAAATCAGAGCAGCTGGTTATCGAACACCCTTTGCAGCCGTTCAGCCACAGAAACTTCTTGAATCAGCCTGAGCCAGACCAGAGAGGGCACACTTTTCACAGCTACATTAAAGAGTGGTTACCGGCAGCCAGTCGCACTGAAGAAAGGCCAGGCCAGTTTATTCAGACGCGCCTGCCGGATGAAGAGGGAGTTAACCTCAATGACGTGGAGCTTGCCGAGCTGTTGAGATTTTACAGCAACCCCAGTCGCTACTTTTTTAACCGCCGCCTGAAAGTCTATTTCTCCGTTCAGGACCAGACTCTGGAGGAGACCGAAACATTCGCCATGGAGCCGCTGGAGAACTACCAGCTGAAAGTCGGGATTCTTGACAGTCTGATTAGCAAAGAAGCACCCGAACGCCTGGTCAGCCGACTGCACTCTTCCGGCAAGCTGCCGCACTCCGCTTTTGGCCAGATTCTGCTGGATGAGCAGATAAAAGACCTTACCCCAATGGCAGACAGGTTAAGCCTACAGCTGGAAAATAGCGCTGAAGACCGGGAAGTGAACCTGCAACTCCCTCACCTCGAACGTCAGCACCCTCCAGTGCATCTGACCGGCTGGCTAAAAGGCTTTTCTGCGTCCGGTATGCTTCGCTACCGCCCTGCCAGTTTTAAAGGTAAAGATCTGATCAGGAGCTGGATTGAGCACCTGTGTCAGTGCATGACCGGAAATCCAACCGTAACCCGGATTCATGACCTGGAGAAAGAGCGCCTGTTGCCGGTCATCCCAAAACAGGAAGCAGAACAACACCTGTCCACACTGATCCATTATTTCCAGATGGGTCAGAACCTGCCGCTGCCCTGGTTCCCGGAAACGGCCTATAGCTGGTTGAAGGCCGATCCGGATGATAACCCGGACAAGGCAGAAAAAGCCGCCGAAAAAGCCTTTGCCGGGGATGATTTCCATGTGTGGGGAGAGTGCAGTGATGACTATATACAGCGGGTCTACCCTGAGCTGACGCCTATATTCACTGAAATGACCAGCCTTACCAGAGAGATTATGGCTCCTGCGTTTGACTGTTTGCAGGAGGAACAGCCATGAGCCAGTCAACAGCCATGAGCCAGTTAACAGCCACTGACCAGAACCGCCTGGTTCCGGAAACACTCAACCCACACGCCCTGCCCCTGCACGGCGTCCGCCTGATCGAAGCCAGTGCCGGCACGGGCAAAACCTATACCATTGCGAATCTCTATCTTCGCATACTGCTGGGCCATGGCAGCGATAAAACACAACATGAAACCCCGTTAACCGTTGATCAGATACTGGTGGTTACCTTTACCGAAGCGGCCACCGGCGAATTGCGGGATCGTATCCGGGCCAGAATTCACCAGACCCGGGATGACTTTATTGCGGGAAAATCCAGCGACCCGTTTATTCAGCAGCTGATTGAGGATATGGATCAGCCAGAACAGTGTCAGGCACTGCTGCTGGCCGCAGAACAGCAGATGGATGAGGCGGCGATTTTCACCATCCACGGCTTCTGCCAGCGTATGCTGAAACAGCATGCGTTTGAAAGTGGCACACTCTTCTCCAGTGAACTGATTACAGATACCGAGCCCATGTTGCAGCTGAGTGCTGCGGACTACTGGCGCCGGAATTTCTATCCCCTGGAAAAACCGCTGGTAAAACTGATCCGCAACCTCTGGAAAACACCCTACGACCTGCTGAGTCATTTGCGCAGCTGGCTGCCCCTGTCAGATCTGAAACTGGCCGGAGACCAGGTGCCGGAATCCATGGAGGAGTTCAACAGGGTCTATCTGTCAGCCGCCAGAGAATTGAAGACACTCTGGCAAAACGATCAGGACACCATCGCAGACCTGTTGCGTAACTGTGGCCTGCGTAAAGACCGCAAACCCCTGAAACGTCTTGGCTATATGGACAGTTTTCTTGCCTCTGACGATCTGATTCCCAATCTGGAAAAAGACAGCTGGGAGATCTACGGCACAGAAATATTACAGAAGAGCTTGTTAAAAACCGGCAAGCTGCCCGAGCACCCCATTTTCCGGAAAATTGATGAATTCCTGGATTTACCACTCTCCCTCAAGGAGGCACTTCAGGGCCTGATCACCCGGGATGCACTGCAGCATATCAAATCCCAGCTAACACAATTGAAAGCCAGCCGCTATCAACTCTCCTTTGATGACCTGCTGACCAACCTGGCCAGTGCGTTGTTCCCTGAAGGCAATCTTGAAGGAAATTGCGAAGAGAAGGCCGGTGACGGCGAACTGCTGGCCCAGGCAATTCGCAGCCAGTATCGCATTGCCATGATTGATGAGTTTCAGGATACCGACCCTCTCCAGTATCGCATTTTCAACAAGATCTACATGGAAGGCGGTGACCCCGGCGTCGGCCTGTTTATGATCGGTGATCCGAAACAGGCCATCTATGCCTTCCGTGGTGCCGATATCTTCACCTACATGCAGGCCAGGCAACAGGTACACAGCCATTACACGCTGACTACCAACTGGCGTTCAAGCGATGCCATGGTGTCTGCGGTGAATACGGTATTCCAGCATTCAGAGACCCCCTTTATCTACAACGACAGCATCCCTTTTGAACCGGTTCACCCATCACCGGGTGCCGCGCAGAAGCGTCTTTATCATGAGGGAGAAGCACTACCGGCAATGACCCTGTGGCTGCAGCAGCCCATTGACGGGCCAACTGTCAATGCCGAGAACTATCTGGATACCATGAGCCAGGCAACCGCCACCGAGATCAATCGCCTGCTCTCAGCCGCAGACCGGGAAAACTGCCAGATTCACAACGGCGACCGGCAAACACCTCTACAGCCCGGTGATATTGCCGTACTGGTTCGCAGTGGCCGACATGGCCAGAAGATTCGCGAGGCCCTGGCCGCACAGAATATCGCCAGTATCTACCTGAGCAACCAGGACTCGGTATTTGCTGCACGGGAAGCGTCTGACCTGGAAAAAGTCCTTCAGGCCTGCCTGCAACCCACCAGCGAACGGGTGTTGAAAGCGGCGCTGGCCACCACGCTTTTCCATCTTAATGCCCGGGCCCTGGATGCACTCAATGTGGATGAGCAAGCCTGGGAAAGCGCGGTAGAAGAGTTCACTCACTATGGCGAACTCTGGCAGAAAAAAGGCATCCTGCCCATGTTACGCCAGCTTATCTTCCAACGAAAAATCGCCGAACGACTGCTCTCATTCCAGGATGGGGAACGGCGTCTTACTGACATTTTGCACCTGGGCGAACTGCTGGCGGCCGCCAGCCTGGAACAGCAGGGAGCATCCGCCCTGGCTCGCTGGTTTTCCGAACAGGTCATCAGACCTGATCAAAACGCCGATGATCAACAGCTGCATCTGGAGAGCGAGCGGAACCTGGTCAAGATCATTACCATTCATAAATCCAAGGGGCTGGAGTACAAGGTGGTCTTTATCCCCTTTCCATGCCATCTGCGCAAAGCGGATTCTCCCCTGTACCATGACCCGCAAACCAGTGAAACCTGGCTGGCATTAACACCCTCGGAGCAAGCCTCCGTGCTGTCAGAAAAAGAGCGTCTGGCAGAAGACCTGCGCCTGCTCTATGTTGCTCTGACCCGCTCGGTCTACTGCTGCTATCTGGGCATGACTCCCTACAAATCGGGAAAAGCCGGTAAAGAGGGTAAAACTGACCTGCACCAGAGCGCGATTGGTTACTTGCTCAACCAGGGCTCAGAGATCGTCAGTCAGGATCTGAACCTGTTGCTGGAGCAAGTGGCCGGGCAATGTGCTCATCAACAGATCGTGATTTCTGCACCACCAGCCGACACTCTCCCACCCTATGCTCCAGTGAATACACAAGAAGCGTCGTTAAGCTCACGGAATTTCACAGGAAATATTGAAAGAAACTGGTGGACCACCAGCTACTCGGCGCTTTCACGGCATGCATCACATCGCGCTGAGACACCGGCCGTTGCCAGTAATGAATCGCCGGGATTTGATACTGATGCCATCAATGAACAACATACGGCCCAGGATAACCCGCAGTCTGAAGCCGCCCCTTTAAGCCTGTTCAACTTTCCTAAGGGTGCTCAACCGGGAACGTTTATGCACAGCCTGTTTGAAGAGCTGGATATGAACGCATTGCGCTGTGCAGACAATGACGCCTATCTCGACAGCTTTCTGGTGGATAGCCACGCCCGGGCCGGTTATGGCGAAGAGTGGCTGCCCGCCACCAAAGGTATGTTGTTAACTTGCCTCAACTCGC
Organism: Thalassotalea sp. G20_0; assembly: GCF_017744175.1. Classification (NCBI taxonomy): domain Bacteria; kingdom Pseudomonadati; phylum Pseudomonadota; class Gammaproteobacteria; order Alteromonadales; family Colwelliaceae; genus Thalassotalea; species Thalassotalea sp. G20_0. Next base: position 215,160 of record NZ_JAGHQV010000001.1, read on the forward strand.
CGCTGGATAAAGACAATCTTCGTCTTATAAATCTGCCAGATTCCGCTCGACGGGTTGAAATGGAGTTTTACCTGCCTATCGAACAGCTTAACCCCCAGAGCCTTAACCGGCTGATTGCCCAACACGATTCACTGAGTGCCAGGGCCGGGGAGCTGCAGTTCCACCGTATGAAAGGCATGCTGAAAGGTTTTATTGACCTGACCTTTGAATATCAGGGGCGCTGGTATGTGCTCGATTACAAATCAAACTGGCTGGGAAATAGCATCAGTGATTATTCCAGGGAAGCCATGGAGAAAGTCATGATAGAGCATCGATACGATCTGCAATACCAGCTGTACTCTCTGGCATTGCACCGATTGCTCAAACAACGTTTACCGGATTATGACTATGACCAGCATTTCGGTGGCGTTATCTATCTGTTTCTGCGCGGCGTGCAGATGAATGACCCTGAGCAACACGGCATATTCAGCCATAAACCCTCTTTTCAGCTCATCAATGGTCTGGACCAGCTGTTCCGTGGTGAAGATGGTAAAGATAATCAAAAAGAGGAGCTGATAAGATGTTAAATCAGCTACAGATACTGGAACAACAGGGGACTATTCGAGCCCTGGATTACCAGTTCGCCAAACTGATCCACTCCTTGAATCCCGATCCATTGCTGACTCTGGCCGCTGCCAATGTCAGCTTTGAGCTGGGCCAGGGCAATGTCTGCATGTCTCTGGCATCGGACTTCAGCCTTTTTGGTCTGGATGGGCAGGAAAGTTCCGAACTGATGGATACCGTTGCCATTCCAAAAGACCAGTGGCTAACCCGCCTCAAACGGACTCAGGTTGTGGGTGAAGGCAGTGAACCAACGCCCCTGGTTCTGGATGATGGGCGTCTATACCTTTATCGGTACTGGCAATACGAACGCAGTGTCGCCGGTTTTCTCAAGAGCAGAAGCACCGAAACACTGGATATCGATGAAGCCCTGTCGATTTTGCAGAGACTCTTTAACAGGGATTACCACTTTGTACTCCAACAGTGTAAAGGGAAGTCCGAAGCCGCTCAGAAAACTGAACTTATCAAATGGCTGGATATTGAGTCCGTTGATACGCTTGACTGGCAAGCCATTCTAAATTCGGTTACCCACGGCACTGATAACGATACCCTTAATTCACTGATTCCCGAGTCGGCGTGCCTGAACTGGCAGAAAATTGCTGCGGCACTGGCCGCCAGTCGCTCATTTTCCGTGATCAGTGGTGGCCCGGGAACCGGCAAAACCACAACCGTTACCCGACTGCTTGCCCTGCTTACAGAGCTGGGCCTGAAACGCCAATCCCCTCCGGACATCAAACTGGTTGCCCCAACGGGTAAGGCAGCAGCCCGTTTAACCGAGTCCATTGGCGGCGCACTGGCAAAAATAAACTGCAGTGAAACAGTAAGAGAAAAGATCCCGACTCAAGCCGGAACACTGCACCGTTTACTGGGCGTCATTCCCGGAAAGACTGGATTCATCCACAATAAAAACAATCGGTTACACCTGGATATTCTGGTAGTAGATGAAGCCTCCATGATTGACCTGCCACTGATGAGCCACCTGCTGGAAGCACTGCCAGATCATGCCCGGTTAATTCTGCTAGGTGACCGTGATCAGCTTTCGTCAGTGGAAGCTGGCAGTGTCCTCGGTGATATCTGTGCAGCCGCCAGCTTTGGTTACTCAAATGAACAACGCCATCTGCTGGAAAGGTTAACCGGACATGTTCTTGCTAAAATAGAGCCTGCACAAACTACGACAAACCTCGCCGTTTCCGACAGCCTTTGCCTGCTGCGCAAAAGCTACCGCTTTGATGCCCATTCCGGTATAGGGAGTCTGGCCAAAGCCGTAAACAACAATGATCTGCGATCTCTGAAGTCGGTATTTACCTCAGGCTTTGACGATATTGAGCGCTTTTCCATCGCCGGGGACTCTGATTATCAGCAACTGATACAGCAGTCTGTTGAATCCTACCGACACTACCTGGAACTCATTCAACAGACATCAGCACCTCACCATATTCTTGATGCCTTTAACCAGTTTCAGGTGTTATGTGCCTTGCGGGAAGGCCCATACGGTATTTCAGGGCTGAACGAAGCAATACAAAAAGCCCTGCAACAACAAGGCCTGATTGACGTGACTGGACAATGGTATGAAGGCCGCCCCGTTTTGATCACCCGCAATGATCACGGACTTGGTCTGTACAATGGTGATATCGGGATTACCATCAGAGGCTCTGATGGCCAGCTTCGGATCGCTTTTCAGTTGCCCGATAAACAGGTCCGGCAGTTTCTACCCAGCCGACTTCCTGAGCATGAAACCGTTTTCGCCATGACCATTCACAAAAGCCAGGGTTCTGAGTTTGCGGATGTTGTCATGGTGTTACCGGATAAAGACAGCCCCATCATTACCCGTGAGCTTGTCTATACGGGAATTACCCGGGCCAAATCCAGGCTCACGCTCTTTGCCGAAATGGATATCCTGATCAAAGCAGCAAAGTCACCAACCAAGAGGCAGTCAGGCCTTTATCAGCGGCTGGTTCAATAACAACCTGACGAAAACCACAGAGATCAAAAAACCCGATAAGCAAGAGACAAGCTTTTCACAGTGTGCATTATGATCTCTGTGCTACGTCAAGCCACACTACTTTCAGGCTCCTGCTTATCATCCTCATTGCCATCATCGCCGCCGTTAAGTCCAAGCCTCTGGCACAGCCTTGAAAACACAATGGCGAAAGCCCCATTTCCGCTCACATTCATGGCGGTACCAAAGGGATCAAAAATCATATAGACGGCGGTAATTAAACCCAGCATCTCATCCGAAAAGCCCATCAAACTCTGCAAGATTGGTCCTACCACAAGGATGACGCCCCCGGGCACAGCCGCTACCGAAAATTTGGCCAATGCGTAATAAAAGCCAAAGATGGCAAAACCTGCCAGATCAGGCATTGGCATATTGAAAGTATTCAGTGTTACCAGCGCCAGAATGGTCAAACCGATCGCACTGCCAATGGTGTGAATATTGACTGTGGCAGGTACGATGGTTCTAGCCATGATGGGATTACCGATATTTTTTTCGGTACTGTCTATTAACACCGGCATCGTGGCTGCGCTGGAGACCGTACTTAAACCCGTTAACCATGCAGGAAATACGTTGCCCACGTAGGTGATAAAAGCACGGAATGAACACTTTGCTGCCACAAAAAAGTAGATAAAGAGGTAGGCCAGCTGAGAAACAATAACCAGCAGCAAAATCCTGCCATAAGCCGAGATAGCCTGGCTCAAAATTCCATCAGCATGGAGTTTGTAAGCAAATCCGAGGATAAAGAAAGGAAGTATCGGGATAAATAAATGTTTCAGGAACCAACTGGAAACATCACCGGCTTTGAAAGAAAGCGCCCTTAGCGGTTGCATATCCAGCAGGTTCACCAGCAGGCCTGCAATGAATCCCACAATCAGGGCATTCATATTTGTGAACAGAGGGGGTAATTCAAACACCCACATGGTTGCCAGACCACTGCCATCAAGATCATCAAGGGTGATAGGCATGGATATCAGCGGCACCATGACACTGCCAATGGTATACCCGGTGAAAATGGCCGTGATATTGGAAGCAAATACCATCATGATCAACAGCAGGGCAAACAGCAGAGCATTCTTACCCATTCTGGCGAGACAGGAGACCACAAAGCTGAACACAATAAATGGCAGGACAAAAACCAGCAGTGACTTGATGGTCAGGCTCAGGGTGAAAAAAAATGACTTAACATCATAGCTCATCCAGGGATCTGTCAGAAAAGGGATTAACAACACCATCAGAAGTGTGGCCGGCAGCTTAATGTTGGCAAGATGCTCAATAATATTCACGAATCTCCTCTTTTCCGGTAATAAAACTGACTGTGATGAAAACATAGACTTTTTTTCTGCATCGTCAAAATATGACCGCTCTCTCAGCCTGAAAACTCACAATTCCGAACATAAGTTCTAAGAAAAAATTGTCCCAGCTCATTATTTTTCGCTTTTCCGAAGGGACTGTAAGGATTCGCTGTCATTCTCTGACACAGATCAAAAAATATACTTGCCAAATCATTAGGATATGCGCGTTCAATGCCGCATTGATTAAATTAATAACCCCTCGGAGTTCATTCATGGAGCAGAAGATCAAGTTACCTTCTATGGGACAAGTGTCCCTGGTATTAGGTACCTTTCTGGTTCTCGCTTTTGCGTTTACCGCCAAACTGAACCTTCCTATTCAATTAGCACTCTGCATCGGCTGGTTCCTGGCCATGGGACTGGGTGTCAAACTGGGCCACCAGTACAAAGATCTTGAAGCGGCTGCCGCGGAAGGTATCTTCAAAGGCACCGGTGCGATCCTGATTCTGATTGCCGTAGGCGCACTGGTGGGCACCTGGATTGCCGGAGGTATCGTTCCATCGATCATTTACTACGGCCTGAAAACTATTCATCCTTCCATCTTCCTGCTGGCCACCATGGTGATCTGTTCCATGACCGCCCTGGCAACCGGCACCTCATGGGGTGCAGCCGGTACTGCGGGTATCGCCATGATGGGCATTGGTCAGGGTCTCGGCGTTCCTGCGCCGGTTACTGCCGGTGCCATCCTGTCCGGTGTTTACTTCGGCGATAAACTCTCTCCCCTGTCTGACAGTGTTATCCTTGCTTCCTCAATGTCCGAGGTTGAGATTGTTGACCACATCAAGGGCATGCTGCCCATCAGCCTGACTGCTTATGTCCTGACAGCCATCGCTTTCACCGTGTACGGTTTCCAGTTTGGCGGCAGTGCAGATATGGCTCAGGTGCAGGAAGTTATGAACCTGATGGATGAGAACTTCAGCATCTCCGTCATGGCTTTTGTCCCGGTCGTTATCATTCTTTTCCTGCTGGCCAAAAAGTTCCCATCCTACCCGGTTATCATGCTGGGTGCTGGCCTGGGTATGGTCTGGGCAGTTCTGTTCCAGGACCGCACGCCCATCGACGCCGTGAACGCCCTGTGGGCACCGTTGACGGTTGATTCCGGTAACGCTTTTCTGGACAACATCCTGAACCGGGGCGGTATGGTTAATATGCTGGGTTCCGTTGCGGTTATTATCTTCGGCCTGGGCTTTGGTGGCCTGCTGGATAAGGTGGGCATCCTGGAAACCATCGCCCGCACCTTTGAAAACCGTATCACCAATGAAGGCAACCTGACTGCCTACACTGTGGCTACGGCATTCCTGGCCAATGTATTCGGTTCTGCCATGTACGTATCCCTGATTCTGACACCCAAGATCATGTCCGGAAACTACGACCGCATGGGTGTTGACCGTCGTATGCTCTCCCGCAGCTCGGAATTTGGCGGTACTCTGACTTCAGGTATGGTGCCATGGTCTGACAACGGTATCTTCATGGCGGGCCTGCTGGGGGTATCTACTTTCGCCTACGTGCCTTATATGTGGATGAGCTTCATCAGCATCGGCCTGGTTGTTGTCTTTGCTTACCTGGGTAAATTCCGCCCGGTGGATAACAAGTATGTGAAACCAGTGGAAGATCATTCAGTCCACGGCCAGATGGCTACTGCCTGATTACTCTCTTTATCATTCATTCCCAGTGCCGCCCTGGTTGTTATCAACAGGGCGGCGTTTTTTTTCAGCCTCTGCCCCAGGTCAACCTGGCCATGCATTGAAGTGATAGACTTGATCAAAGCCCATCACCCAATGACAATCGCCGTTTATACTATGAGGCTGATCTTAATCAGGAAAATTCATGAGCAAGAAAATCTACGTTGCTTACACCGGTGGAACCATTGGTATGCGCCCTTCAGATTCCGGCTATGCGCCCGGGGATAATCTGATGGGGCTGCTGGAAGAGAAGCTTTCTCCTGATGTGATGGCCAGCCTGCCAGCGTTCGAACTGTTTGAGTACCCTCAGCTGATCGACTCCAGCAATATCCGCCCGGGTAACTGGGAGCAAATCGCCGCTGATATCGCCAGCCGCTATGAGCAGTTTGATGGCTTTGTCGTCCTGCACGGTACCGATACCATGGCTTATTCCTGCAGCATGATCTCCTTTATGCTGCAAAACCTGCAGAAGCCGGTCATCTTTACCGGCTCCCAGATTCCTCTGTGTGAAGCCCGCACCGATGGTCTGGAAAATCTGGTTGGTGCCCTGACCGTGGCGACTGATGACCGAATCAAAGAGGTTTGCCTGTATTTCAACGGCCGCCTTTTGCGCGGCAACCGTTCCCGTAAACTGAACGCCTATCTCTTTGATGCGTTTGACAGCCCCAACTACCCCTGGCTTGGCCGGGCAGATATCCATGTAGAACTCAATGAAACGCTCCTGTGGCAGCCAAAGGAAGCTGAAAAGTTTCAGCTTGATTGCGACGGTGAAACCCATGTTGGCATTCTGCAGCTGTTCCCTGGCATTACTGCCCGGTGGATGGAGTCTGCGCTGAATCAACCCATGGATGCCTTTATTCTGCGTACTTATGGTACAGGCAATGGCCCTGACGCTGACCATGCCCTGCTGGACACCTTTGCCAGGGCAACCGCTTCAGGAAAATTGATTGTTAACCTGACCCAGTGTCACCGGGGCACAGTTCACCAGGGTAGCTATGCAGCAGGCTCAGCACTGGCCAAAGCAGGTATTGTGGGAGGCCTGGATACCACTACCGAAGCCATGTTCTGTAAACTTCATCACCTTTACTCTCTGGGTCTTGGCACCGACGCGGTTAAAGCCATGCTCAGTGTCAGTCTGGCTGGTGAAGTCTCTATCTGATTGCCATTTCTTCTTATGATAAGGGTGTCCAGACCACCCTTATTCCTTCCTGCCTTTTAAGCTAACTGCCTCCACTCAAAAATATCAGTGAACTCTTGCCAAAAAATTCTGTCTACATGGACATTGAATTCAGAATTGCGATGAGGAAGCAGGGTTATGCTGACAGCACCTACTCCACAAACTATCACCAGACAAATGACCGAGCCAAAAGTCTGCTGGGATGGAGGTTTCCTCTGCGGGTTTGATACTGGCGGGGGTTTAGGCATTTTCACAGGAGTCAAAGTCACTTCCTGTACTTGCACGAATTTTGTCAAAGACTGTTGCTGCTGTATTGGAAATCTGAAAAAAGCAGACTGCTGTTTCAATTGCTGTGTAATGACCGGCAAAGTGTGCGCTATCGCCGGCATATCCGGAGTAATGGTAATAGTCGGCGGTCTGGCAGGGGCGTTGACTCTGGGCTCTTTGGGGTACACATGTGCAACTCAGGAACAGCGATCACTCTACTCTTCCAAAGATGGCTACAGGCTGGCCAAGGCACTGTGTCATCCGAAAGGCCCTTTCTCTGACAGGCACTCTACTCGTTCGGAAGATCAGGAGCAAACAGCGCCAGGTAAGGATTCTTCAGTGATTGATGTCGAACCCTTGCTGCACGAAAATCGTTTGCCTGCATCTCCGGATTCAATGGCTTCCCCTCCCTATCCACCAATCTACGACAACCTGAGCCACGCCCCTCCCGCTTATGAAGAGGCAATTAACTCAGTGCGCGACGTAGCATAATTCAATAGCCATACGTGACAGCGCATACACTGCCTGTTGTTTTTAAATCCGTTAAGCGGAGTAAATCGCAAAATGCTTAATGCACCCACTGCACAAACCATCACCAGATACGTCACCGACCCCATCACCGACCCGGCTGTCAACCGTCGTAATTGTTCGGTCTGCGGCGCCACTGCTGGCCTTGGCGCTGGTAGTTACCTGGGGTCCACAATCACCAATTGGAACTTCAAAGATTGCATGTACTGCTTGAAATATGGAAATGTAACTGATTGCAACAAATGTTTAGCTGCAACAACCTTCTGTTCTCTAACCACCTTGGGAATAACAATTGTCAGTGGGTTGGCTTTCGGTGGTGTGGGATATTTGTGCGCAAAACATCTACAGGGATCATCATGTCTTGCTAATAATGACTCCGAGGAAGACAATTTGCCTTCTGATCAGGACGATACGCCTGCCAGAGACATTACCGGCACAACAGATCAGGAAACAACAGAGCCGGTAACAACAGCCCCGGTTACGGCCACTGGGGTGATTGACAAGAAGTCCTTGCCGGACAAGGCTGATATGCGTGCATCTTCGGACTCAATGGATCCCCTTAACGCTCCACCATCCTACAAAGACCTGTTCCCGGATCCCCCCAATTATGAAGACGCCATGACATTACTGCGAGACAGTGCCCGCGAATGACACCGTCCATATCGCATCAAAAACCTGTTTAAGGTTATAATCCCTACCGGTATTACCGGGAATGATCATAACAATGAATATGGGGAACACCTTGAAACCGGTCAAAGTAGGTATCTGTGGACTTGGTACTGTTGGTGGTGGCACCTTCAATGTACTTCAACGTAACGCCAGAATTATTACTGCCCGGGCCGGCCGTCCTGTGATTGTTGAGCAGGTTGGTGCCCGCCGGGATAATTCTGACTGCGACACCGGGTACACCAACGTTACCCGGGATATTTTTGCAGTCGCTCACAACCCTGAAATTGATATTCTGGTAGAAACTATTGGTGGCTATGATGTCGCCAAAGAGCTGATTCTGACGGCAATCGACCAGGGAAAACATGTGGTCACTGCCAACAAGGCCCTGATTGCCGAACATGGTAACGAGATCTTCCAGGCTGCCCGTAATAAAAATGTCATTGTCGCCTATGAGGCGGCGGTTGCCGGTGGCATTCCCATCATCAAGTGTCTGAGGGAAGGGCTGTCGGCGAACAGCATTAGCTGGCTGGCGGGTATTATTAACGGTACCGGCAACTATATCCTGACGGAAATGGGCGACCATAACCGTCCGTTTGCCGATGTTCTGAAAGAAGCACAGGCGCTGGGCTACGCTGAAGCAGATCCAACGTTTGATGTCGAAGGTATTGATGCCTGTCACAAGCTGACTATTATGGCCTCCATCGCTTTTGGTATTCCTTTGCAGTTCACCAAAGCCTATACCGAAGGCATCAGCAAAATCACGCCCAGTGACATCCAGTATGCGGCTTCTCTTGGCTTTAGAATCAAACACCTTGGTGTTGCCCGCAAGGCTGCCAATGGCATTGAACTGCGGGTTCACCCGACCCTGATTCCTTCCGATCGCCCACTGGCCAACATCAATGGTGTGATGAACTCAGTTGTGGTTCAGGGGGATGGAGTTGGCCAGACCATGTACAGCGGCCCCGGGGCTGGTGCTGAACCCACGGCATCTTCCGTGATCGCCGATATCGTTGATATTGCCAGAACCATTGACGCTCCTGACGCTGCCGTTAATGCCCTGGGTTTCTCTGCGGAAAGCCTGAGCGACACCCTTCCGGTACTGCCGATTACCGACACAGTGTGCAGTTTTTATCTGCGCATCCATGCCGACGATCACCCCGGAGTAATGAATGCCGTTACCCAGGTGCTGAGCAGCCACGGCATTAATATCGATGCCATTACCCAGAAAGTCACTCGTGAAGATGATGGTTGTGCGGATATCGTTATCCTCACCCACCGTACTCTTGAAGGCACCATGGACAAAGCTATCTCTGAACTCGAAGCGTTGGAGGATATTAAATCCCCCATCACCCGAATTCGTGTTGAAACCATGGCCTGAAGCTACTTATCCATCCACTTACCCTATGAGGGTGTTGCGAAAGGCCTTAAAGAGAAGGGAACCACAAAGGCACAAAGACACAAAGCTTTTCCGGGATTGGCTGATCCAGGCTCGGCAAACAAAAAAAGGCTTCCTTTGTGCCTCCGTGCCTTTGTGGTTCAAGGCTTTTATACCTTTTGCAGTACCCTCCTATGGCTGGTAAATGGTGCTGTCAGAGTTTTCATAAACAGATATACGGAATTCCCAGTGAAATACATCAGTACCCGAGGACAGGGACACACCAAAGATTTTCAGGATGTTCTGCTGGCCGGGCTGGCGGATGATGGTGGTCTTTACGTACCAGAAACCCTGCCACAGTTCAGCGCTGAGACTATTCGGTCACTAAAGGGGCTCCCCTACCATAAGCTCGCCTTTGAAATCATCCAGCCTTTTGTCGGCGGAACCATCCCGGATGACAAACTCAGGCAGATGATTGATGACAGTTACGCCGGGTTCAGCCATCAGGCTGTCGCACCACTTCAGCAACTGGGTGCCAATCAGTGGGTTATGGAACTTTTCCACGGCCCAACCCTGGCCTTCAAAGACTTTGCACTGCAACTGCTGGGTCGCCTTCTGGACCACACACTGACAGAGCGTAATGAAAAGGCCATAGTACTCGGTGCAACGTCTGGTGATACCGGATCGGCAGCCATCGAAGGCTGTCGCCACAGCGATCATCTGGATATATTTATTCTTCATCCTTATCAACGGGTATCAGAAGTTCAGCGTCGTCAGATGACGACGGTTCTGGACAGCAATGTTCACAACATTGCCATTCAGGGCAATTTTGATGACTGTCAGGATATGGTGAAAAGATGTTTCGCCGACCAGTCGTTCCTGCCGGAAAACACCCGGCTCGTTGCCGTTAACTCCATCAACTGGGCCAGAATCATGGCCCAGATTGTCTATTATTTTCACGCGGCCCTGGCCCTTGGTGCGCCGGATCAACCTGTCAGCTTTGCAGTGCCTACCGGCAACTTTGGCGATATCTTTGCAGGCTATATCGCCCGGGGAATGGGCCTGCCCATAGAAAAACTGATTGTTGCCACCAATCACAATGACATTCTCCACCGTTTCTTCCAGAGCAATGACTACCGCAAGGAAGCACTGCAGCAGACGCTGTCGCCCAGTATGGACATCATGGTTTCCAGTAACTTTGAACGCCTGCTGTTTGATATGCATAACCGTAATGGCGACACTTTGGCGGAATTGATGTCTGGTTTTCGGGAAACTGGAAATATCCGTGTTGATAATGATGTATGGCAGGCCATCAGAGCACTGTTTGATAGCAGCCGTTCTGATGATCAGCAGGTCTGCGATACGATCAGTGCCCTGTATAATAACACCGGGTATCTTGCGGACCCCCATACAGCAACCGGTATCCGGGCAACAGAAGAAGTTAGGCTGGCCAGAGAAACGCCAGTGGTAACCCTGGCAACCGCCCACCCGGTAAAATTCCCTGACGCAATCGTCAAAGCGGGCCTGGACGCACCAGCACTGCCAGCTTATATGGCTGATTTGTTTGAGCGGGAGGAGCGTTACGATATTCTTGACAACGAACTTTCATCTCTCAAGACTTTCATCCAAAGCACCTGACGTTCAAAACCATCACGCCTGCAAAGTGCATGCTGGTTTCGCCTTCAAGCAGTTGTGATTCTGCCGATCCAGAACAGGGAGTGTTCTGGAAACTGTCACCAATGAAACCTGATAAAATTCCCCCCTCCGCAAATTCACCCTCGTCATCAGACACTTCGACGCAAGAGCCCACAGGGCATCATCAGGGACACCAGGTAAAACGGTCTCTTGGCCAGAAGTTTACCCGGTGGATGTCATCATTGAAGATGAACTTCAAGGCAGGAATGGCATTATTGCATCGATCAATACGCCAGATTCCTGCAATAACCCCGCCACTGATGAGTGGGCTGTACTGGGAACAAGTGCCTTTGCCCAATAATCCGGAGCAACTCAGAGAGCTGGCTATCGACTCAGCCGTTGCCCAAATCCCGTACAAACTCAACCACGACCCGGTCCGTTGCTGGGAAATAGTCAGGGAAGCTGAAAACATTCTGATGGACAGTAGTGATACCGATCGATCAGAAGCATTGCACCATAAAATTGAGCCCCGTTTTTTCGAAGAAATCCTCAGTTGTGCAAAAGAAGACCATTGCCCGGAGCAAAAAACGAGTTCACTTACCCCTGAGCAGCAAGACATGGCAACCAGCGAATGCTTCCGGAATATAACCCTGCTGCCCTCTGGCATGATCATTGATCATACGACAGGGCTAATTGCAGTTATGGCGATTAATCAAGTCACCCATAAAATAACACTGGTCTTTGGTGGAACCAATTCAGCCAATGGTGCAAGCAAACTGCTTGATGAAAACGGTCAGGAAACAGGAACAAAATCCGGTCGGCTGCGCGCCCAACTCAAGGCTGACTGGCAAAACCTGTTGGGATATAAAATCCCGGACTGCTACCGCCAGGCATCCAGACTGGTGGAGTTAATCAAGAGTATGACCCATTCCAAAGCAACGCTGAAAGCCATGGGGCTTGATAACTCTCTGGGTATGCTGTTTTTAGTCGGGCACTCTCTGGGCGGCGGCCTGGTTCAATACAGCGCCGCGAAAAACAGGGTTCCGGGTCGAACATTCAACCCGGTCGCACTGGGCCGAAAAGCAATAAAAAATCTGACAATAGATGACAAGGAGCTGGCCAAAAACGGACTGATTGACAACTATCTGATTCACCATGACCTTATTAACACCCCCTTTGGCTATAAGCGATGGCATAAACGCCTGGCTCCAACCATCCTTGGTCGACGGACCATAATTCACGCTCATAAAGCCACGGGGAAAAATACATTGTATGGCCGTCATAGTCGGTCACATGTGCATTATATGGCTGAACTGAGACGGAAGATAAACGCGTCAAAGTAATCCATTACGGTGCTTTGCAGGCTCTCTATTTCGCCCCCGCTAAACGAAAACTGTGTTACCCTGACACTTCCTTTCGCTTCATCGCCTGTTGTTTCATTTATGCCTGTGAATATAATCCGCCGTACCTACGACCTCTCAACCTGTTGCTTCACGCCAGAGATGGATCCTCTGCTGGCCAGAATATACAGTGCCCGGGGCGTTAAAACTCAGGATGAACTGCCTCGCCAGCTGCAACAGTTAAGCGACTACCGGCAACTCAGGGATATTGATAAAGCCGCTGACATTCTGGCTGAGGCTATTATCAACCAGCAGCGCATGTTAATTGTTGGCGACTTCGACTGCGATGGTGCCACCAGCAGTGCTCTCGCTGTTCTGGCGCTGAGGAGCATGGGTGGCCATGCCGATTTTCTGGTGCCCAACCGCTTTGACTATGGTTATGGCCTGACCCCTGAAATTGTTGAAGCCGCCCTGCCCTTTCAACCGGATGTATTAATCACCGTCGATAATGGCATCTCCAGCCTTACCGGTGTACTGGCAGCAAAAAGCAGAGGGATGAAAGTTGTGGTTACCGACCACCATCTGGCGGGTCGCGAACTGCCTGAAGCCGATGCGATTGTTAACCCTAATCAGCCAGACTGCCCGTTTCCCGGCAAAAATACCGCCGGGGTAGGCGTTATTTTCTACCTGATGTGTGCCTTGCGAACCCTGTTGCGGTCACGGGGTTATTTTCAGGAGAACACAGAGCCCAATCTGGCTGAACTTCTCGACCTTGTTGCCCTCGGCACAGTGGCTGATGTGGTCAAGCTGGACAGCAATAACCGCATACTGGTATTCCAGGGGCTTGCCCGTATCCGTTCTGGCCGCTGTCGACCGGGCATTACAGCGCTGATTGAGGTATCCGGTAGAAATGCTGAAAAACTGGTCGCGTCTGACCTGGGCTTTGCCCTGGGTCCAAGACTTAATGCGGCTGGACGCCTGGATGATATGTCGATTGGTATCGAACTGCTCCTTTGCGACGATATAAACCGGGCAAGGGAGTTAGCCGTTGAGCTGGACGGTCTTAACCGTGACCGAAAAGCCATTGAGGGCAGTATGCACAGTCAGGCCATGGCAGAGCTGGAGAAAATCCGCTTTAACCAGCAAACAGACCTGCCATGGGGCGTCAGTTTGTTTCAGGAAAGCTGGCACCAGGGCGTGGTTGGCATTCTGGCTTCCCGGGTAAAAGAGAAACTGAACCGTCCAGTGATTGCTTTTGCTGAAGCAGATAATCCAGTGGGAGAGCCAGAACTGAAAGGCTCTGCCAGGTCGATTCAGGGACTGCATATGCGTGATGCACTGGACAGTATTGCCAGGGATAACCCCGGGCTTATTATCAAATTTGGTGGTCACGCCATGGCCGCGGGGCTATCCATAACAAAAGCAAAATACAACGAATTTCAAACGGCTTTTGACCTTGAAGTCAGAAAACAACTGACCGCTGAAGACCTTCAGGCAGAAGTGCACACTGACGGTGAACTGATGCCTGGCCAGGTAACCATGGCAACCGCCTATACCCTCCGCGAAGGGGGGCCATGGGGACAAAGTTTTCCTGAGCCCTGCTTTGATGGCCAATTTCAAATCATTCAGCAGAAACTGGTGGGAGAGAAGCACCTCAAAATGGTACTCAAAATACCCGGCAGTGAACTCTGGCTGGATGCCATTGCCTTTAATATTGACAACAGGGTGTGGCCTGATCCCAATATTCGTCAGATCAAGGCTGTCTATAAACTCGATATTAATGAATTCCGTGGTCAGCACAACTTACAACTGATGGTTGAACATTTTGAACCGGCATGAAATAGCCCCATCATGATTGGCAAGCTGACAAACGCAGCTACTTAGACCAAACTGAGCTATCAGAATCTATTCCTTATTAAGAAGAACAATGAGGTCGTTGATGACAGCTTCCAGATGGCTACTCACGCTGATGATAATCACCTCCCTTTGCCTGCTGATTCCGGGAGTGACTCAACCCATGATGACCATCAAGGCCGATCTTGATCGTCAGGCAATGCTGAATGAGGCAAGGCATATCGTTCAACAGCAAAACCTTCATCCTGCCATGGCGGGTCTGGCTACCCAGTTCCTTAATCGTCTGGATGTTAAAGGAACATCCACTGTTTATGAAAAGAAGCGTTCCATTCTCGGTACCGCTGGAGATCTCTGGAACAGTGGCTATTATTTTGTGGCAATACTGATTGTCACCTTCAGCCTGGTGATCCCGGTGACAAAACTGGGTTTCCTGTTGCTGGCTAATTTTGTCAGGGAAAACCAGAGACTGCTCAGGCTGAACAGTTTACTGGGCAAATGGTCCATGGCTGATGTGTTTGCCATTGGTGTGCTTATCGCCTTTCTGGCGGCCAATGCCACAACTGCTGGATATGTCGATTCCAGGCAGATTGTGCAATTTGATGCATCACTGCACTCTGGCTTTTATTGGTTCGTGGCTTATTGTCTGGTCAGTAATGTGATGGGACAGCTGGCAG
The DNA here is from genome assembly GCF_017744175.1 of Thalassotalea sp. G20_0. Lineage (NCBI taxonomy): Bacteria > Pseudomonadati > Pseudomonadota > Gammaproteobacteria > Alteromonadales > Colwelliaceae > Thalassotalea > Thalassotalea sp. G20_0. The sequence goes on from NZ_JAGHQV010000001.1 coordinate 230,309, forward strand.
AAATAAAACGGGAGACTATACCAGCCCCATGATTTTCTTTTCAAAAAGCTCCAGCTGCTCAAGCGCTCTTTCTTCACGGAGATCCACAAGCCTGACCCCTAAGCCAAGAAGCCTGACCGGGCGGCCTCCCCGCTCCCAGGCTCTTACCAGCAACTGAGTAAAATGTTCCATAACAGTTTCACCGGTTGTCGGCAGACTCTCCTCAAGGGTGGTCTGGGTAAAATCAGCAAACTTCACCTTAACAAAGTGCTTATGCACCTCGTATTCCTTTTCAATACGCTGGTAACGTTCCTGAAGTTCTTCAAGCAACGGGATAACCTGTGCAGTAATATCCGCAAGCCCCACCAGGTCTTTATCATAAGTATGCTCAACAGAAAGGGACTTCCTGCGCCGACTGGTCTGCACCTCACGATCATCCCGCCCCCGGGACAGCTCCCACAACCGTTCACCAAAACTGCCAAACCAGCGACTTAACTCAAGAATGGAATACTGGCGTAATTGCCCACAGGTATTGATGCCTTTTTTGTGCAATTTCCCGGCGGTCACCCGCCCTACCCCATGAATTTTTTTCACGGGCAGATCGAAAATAAAATCATCCGCCTGTTCCGGAGTGATCACAAAAAGGCCATTAGGTTTATTCCAGTCACTGGCAATCTTGGCCAGAAACTTATTCGTGGCAACGCCGGCAGAGACGGTGACATGCAATTGTTGAAAAATTTTCTGCCGGATTTCCTCGGCAATCAAGGTGGCACTGCCTTGACAAAGATGCGTTCCGGTGACATCGAGATAGGCCTCATCCAGGGACAAAGGTTCAATTAAATCAGTATATTGGCGAAAAATGGCATGAGCTTCAGAAGACGCGGCACGATAAACAGAAAAGCGGGGAGGAATGATCTTCAGCTCCGGGCAGAGTCTCATCGCCTGGGCCGAAGACATGGCTGAGTGCACACCAAATCGACGCGCCTCATAGTTACAAGTGGCAATCACCCCTCTACGATCCGGAGCCCCCCCGACAGCAACCGCCTTTCCTGACAACCTCGGATTATCACGTATTTCAATACTGGCAAAGAAGGCGTCAAAATCGATATGTATGATTTTTCTCTGGACCACCTTTTGCTCAAGAATGGCATTACTTTCCATCATGTTCCAATTAGCTCCGGGATAAGCACTGTATATACATACAGAATGCTTTTGGCAAGCAATTCCTTGCCTGTTAACCAGTCCCCAGATGGCTTTTTTGCAGCAGACTTCTTGCCACAAAAAAGGATCCTTTTGGTTAAGGCTGCATACATTCATTTTCTGTTATGAAGCTGTGCTCAAAGCGATCGCTCTTTTGATAGCTTTCAACACCGCTTCCTGTAAACGGGATAGCAAGGCACCCTCAGAACTATGCAAATCACAATTTTCAATACACCCATTGTCAGCCAGACCCTTTCTCTATTCGCAAAACTGTTTCTCAAAGTGATGGGCTGGAGGATTCAGGGCAGAGCCCCACGCCTGGCCAGGTACGTGCTTGTTGGTGCTCCCCATACCAGTAACTGGGACTTTGTCTATGGCATGGCGATTGGCCTTGCTACCGGTGTACAGTGTTACTGGGTGGGCAAACACACCCTGTTCTGGGGGCCGTTCAACTGGGTTATGCGCTGGATGGGAGGGATTCCGCTGGATCGAAATGGCAGATGCAGAAGAGGCAGCCTGGTAGAACAGGCGGTCTGTACTTTCAAGCAACACAGAAAGCTGGGCCTGGTTATATGCCCTGAAGGTACCCGGGCACGTGGCGAGCGGTGGCACACAGGCTTCTACCATATGGCAAAAAATGCCGGTATACCCATTGTACTTGCCTTTCTGGATTTCAAGGACAGAACCGGAGGATTTGGTCCTGTTATCGAGCCTGGGGAGGACATCGAAAAAGACCTTTCAGAAATACAGGCATTTTACTCAGACATTTATGGTAAACATCCGGAATGCTTTAGTCCGGTATCACCAAAATGCATAAAGCGCAACCTTCAGGGTCATCCCAGGCACCGACTTCATAATGCCTGTGATTAATTTTCGCCCTGCTGAGAATGGGTGTAGTGCTTTACAACAGGCGTTATTGAGCGCCTGTAAAGCAGCAGGGGAAACGAATGCCCTTTATCATCAGCCAACCAGATCCGCCAAATCCTTGATAGAAACCTGCCTGGCATTCACTTGAGCTGCAATTCGATCATGAAGAGTTAAAGGAGTTCTTTTAATGCCCGCAGCCCAATCATCAAATTTTTGCCATAAATAGTGCTGTGTACTGAGCTTGACTGAAAAATTTCCCGGACCATCGATAAAATGCTCGACATTTTTAGAGTTATTATTTTTAAAGTCATTGTAAATTAATGGGGACAATAAAGTGCCTGCTGCCAGACCGCCCAGGATGATATAAACAGGTTCCACAACCGCAACCATAAGCCCGAAACCCACAACATATCGACAAGCAAGGTCTGTAACCCGGTTATAGATAAAATTACTCAGTATGTTTGCTGGAGTAATCGTATATTCCAGGAACGACTTGGTGTTTTCTCTCCCCGAAAGATGATCCACAGCCTTCATAAAGGGCGCATAAACACAAAAGCCGAAAATTCCACCCACCAGGGCAGATGGGAGGGCAAAGACAGTATGGCCAAACATGCTACCAACCAGTTGTCCGAGCTGGGAAACTGCCGCAAGGGAAGAAACCGCAACCGTCTTGACCGTATTCCATCCTGGACTCTTTTCCCGGTCCTCTTTTAATTCAGCCAGGCTTTGAGCTTTTGATTCATAATCCTCAAAATACTCCTTAGTGTATTTACCCTGATCTACAGCAACTGGAACTGAAGAAAAATTGACCGAACCAACCATTTAGAGCCCTTATTTCAGTACTTATCCACTACATATGACCGCCTCAACAGAGAATAGTTCCATCATCTGAAATCGATTTACTTATACTTTAATAAACCTCTGAATCTTTGACGGGTTCACAGAGGTTATTTAATTGACCGATCAAACAGATAATGGCAATCTCAAAAAATGGACTACACAATAATAATTGCCGATGACCACCCCTTATTCCGGACTGCTCTCAAGTCCTCTGTTGGTCACGCGCTCAAGGAACCTGTGATCCACGAAGCTGGTTCAATCGCTGAACTGCAAATGCTTCTGGACAACAATGCCTCACCGGATCTGATCTTGCTGGACCTGCATATGCCAGGAGCGCACGGGCTGTCCGGGTTGATATTTCTCAGAGGGCAATATCCGGATGTTCCTGTTGTCATTGTTTCAGCTTCTGATGACCAGCAGATCATACAAAAAACCAAAAACCATGGAGCCAGTGGTTTCATTCCAAAATCTACGCCGCTGGATGAGCTGAAAGCCGCCATTATCAACGTTCTGGATGGAGAAAACTGGTGGCCTGATAACTTCCAACCTGTCGAATCCCGGCAAAGCAGTGATATGGAAGCCAGACTGGCAACCCTGACACCACAGCAGTTCAGGGTTCTGGGCATGATCAGTGAAGGCCTGTTGAATAAGCAGATTGCCTATGACCTGAATGTATCGGAAGCGACGATCAAGGCTCATGTGACCGCCATTTTCAAAAAGCTGGGGGTCAGAAGCAGGACCCAGGCGGTCATCGCCATCAAAGCGCTGGAAATTGAGATGCCCGGTCAAGATCCGGAAGATCATAAAACCGCAGACTAAACCGTCTCTAACTGGTGTTTTTCAACATCATAACGGTTCAGAATGGCCCTCATGGCAGCTGGCTTGACGGGCTTTTTCAAATAGCTGATATTCAGCTCCCGGCATTGCCGCCGCAGTTCATCCTGTTGATTAGCGGTGACCAGAACAGCACTTGTTTGATAACCTGATCTTTTACGGATACGTTCTATTAACTCAATACCGCTGGCCTGATCCCCCATCTGGTAATCCACCATCAATAAATCAGGCGTCATGATCTCAAGCGACTGAATGGCTTCATGATGACTTTGCGCAGTCTCCACCCGACACCCCCAACGAGTTAACAGACTGGCCATACCTTTGATAATGTCCGGTTCATCATCCACACACAGGACCTTCAACCCCATTTTCCCCTGATCAGGATCACAAGACACCACTGCGGGATCCACAATACTCCCAGAGACCAAAGGAACCACAACGGAAAAAACAGCCCCCTCTCCCGGCGACGATGACAAGGAAATTTTTGCCTCAAGGATCTGAGCTATACCTTTAGCAATGGAGAGCCCAAGCCCCAACCCATTCACGGCTGTCGATAAACGCTCAAATTCTGCAAAAATCAGTGCCTGCTTGTCTTGGGGGATGCCCTGCCCATTATCCCTTACCTCAAGTCTAAGCTGTCGATTGTTGATAAAACGACATCCCAGAAGCACTTTTCCTGTTCTATGGGTGTTGGCAACATAACGAAACGCATTGGTCAGGAAATTTTGTAAGATTCTTCTCAGAAGCACCGGATCGGTTTTAATGCGCCGATCAGAACTGACCACCCTGAACATCAGCCTGCCTTCCTTCGACAACAGCGAAAATTCGGACCTCAGGGGCTCTAAAACCTCCATTACAGGAACATCCCGAAGATTCACCGCCACCTTACCGGCTTCTATTCGCGACATATCCAGCAGATCTGTCAACAAATGCTCCGCAGACCTTAATGAATTGCTGATATTTTGCGCCAGTTCTTCATGCACGGTGCCTTTTGCTTCCAGCTCCATCGAGGCAGTAAATAGTCGAGCCGCATTCATTGGCTGCATAAGGTCATGACTGATTGCCGCAAAAAAACGCGAGCGCAAGTGGTTCGCTTTCTCGGCCTGTGACTTTGCCCCTAAAAGTTGCACATTTAACAATGACAGCTCTTTTGTCCGCTCCTGCACCCGATGCTCCAGACTTTCATTTGCTTCTTTCAGGGCCTGCTCAACCTGACGGAACCCGGTGATATCGGTGAAAGCCATAACAAATCCACCACCGGGCATGGGATTCCCCTGAATCTGAATCACCCTGCCATCCTGTCGCCGCCTTTCTGAGCGATGGGCCGTCCCATTCCTCATATATGACAGTCGTTTATTGACGTGATGGTCCACATCCCCGGTGCCGCAAAGTCCATTCAGGGCATTATGCCGAATCATATCTGAAATAGGACGACCCACCTTAATCAGGTCATTCGGGTAGTCAAACAACTGCAGATATTGCTGATTCCAGGCAACTAACTCCAGGTTACGATCAACCACACTGATCCCCATACTGATATGCTCAATCGCTCCCTGCAGCAGTTCCCGGTTGAACTGAAATACTTCCGAGGCCTCATCCACCATAGCCTGAACTTCTTCAAGCGCGACATTCCCATGCGCCAGAGACTTCATCACAATACGGGCCGATGACGCCCCCAGCGTTCCTGCCAGCAACCGTTCAATCGCGGCCACCAGTTCTGGCCCTGCCTGCTTATGACCATTCAGCGCTCCGAATAGCAGCCCTCTATCCCCGGACTCAAAGCTCTGAATAACACCCTGCACCCGGTTTTTACTGACAAAGCGGCTGGCCAGCTGCTCAAGCTCTCCTACCGTAATGGCTGCATTCGGGAAAACACCATCTTCAGAAAGGACCGCATCAACAAACTTCCGGGACTGCCTTCTCTCTTCAATACCCGGCCTCAGGTAAAGACAGCCACAAAGATAGACAAAGGTATTCAGAGACAGCGCAACCAGTGTTGCTCCGGTGACCGTACCGGTAACCCCCAGACCAAAAAGATTATCTGGCTTAAGCCACTCATAACCAAAAACACCTTGCTGAACAACACTGGTACCCAGCCATGAAACATCAACCAGCACAGGTATCACCAGACAGAAAAGCCAGACCATAAAACCTACTAACAGGCCACCGGCGGCTGCCCTGGCATTGCTTTCCCTGATGTAGAGACTACCCAGCAACACCGGGGCGAGTTGAGCAACGGCCGAAAATGACATCTGACCGATAGCAGCCAGAGAACCAGCGCCTTCCAGAAGTCGATAAACAACCCATGACAACATCAATAAAATGACAATCGTCGTACGCCTTACCGTCAGCAACAGGCCACTGAACCGGTAAAAGTCATTACTGTCCCGGTAACTGTGATTATTTCTGCACAGCAGTAATGGCATTAAAATTTCGTTGGATACCATGGTGGTCAAAGCAAGTGTTGCCACAATCACCATGCTGATGGCAGCAGACACGCCCCCCAGAAAAGCCAGCACAGCCATGGGTAAGTTGCCCATCAGCTTTGGCAGTTCAATCAAATAGGCATCACCGGGCACAGCGCTGCCCAATAGTTGATTGCCAGCCAGCGCCAGTGGTATCACAAACAGAGCCAGTAACAACAAATAGGCGGGAAACAGCCATCGAGCCTTATGGAAATCATCAATGCTGCTGTTTTCTACCACCGTGACATGAAACTGCCGGGGCAGACACAGTATGGCTGCCATGGCCATTACCGTAGGCATGATAATACTATCAAACCAGCTGACCCCGGCATTCCCGTCACCCGGCTGGATGATGGCATCAAGATTAATATGATCCACAGCAGCCCACGAAACCCAGATTCCCACCAGCAGGAAAACCGAGAGTTTGACCAGAGACTCAAAGGCAATAGCCGTCATAATGCCATTCTGGTGCTCGGTAGCATCCAGCTTTCGGGTACCAAACATAATGACAAAAACACTCAGGGTTAAGGTGATGGCTAATGCCAGATCTTCCCGAGACCATCGGCCGGATACTGGATTTTCGTCCGTCAGCTGAGCAAAGCCCATCACAATAGCTTTTAGCTGCAGCGCTATATAGGGAAGCACACCAATGACCAGAATGAAGGTCACCAGAATCGCCATAAAGTGGGAACGACCATGACGGGAAGCGATAAAGTCGGCAATTGACGTAATGTTCTCCTGTTTACTGACAGTAATCAGCTTGACCAGAAGCTTCCAGAAAAGAACAAAAACCAGGATGGGACCAAGATAGATGGGAAGAAATGACCACAGATTTTCACTGGCCTGCCCCACAGCGCCGAAAAAAGTCCAGGAAGTACAGTAAACAGCCAGAGAAAGGCTGTAAATCAAGGGCTGCCAGCGTTTTCTGAAAGCAGCCCCCCGATAATCACCAAACCAGGCCGCAATAAAAAGACAGGCGACGTACACTGTGGCAATAAGGGCCAGTATCCATCCAGACATAGCTATTATTCTTATAAGTCATTCCGCCAAAGCAGAATTTTCTGTGGCGTTTCTCTGCGAAATATACACCGGTGCCCGTGGAATGTCGCCCTTGATCGTACGTCAGTCGGAAGGCTGATACTTTCGATATTAGTCAAAATAGTGATAGGGTTATTGTTTACACAAAATCGGGACCGGATACTTTATCTGATAGAAGTTAAGACCAAAGTCTAATACCAGAAATCCCTGCAAATCCTAAACTGAGAATACTTCAATAAATACGTTCACAGTCGTTTTAGTGAGCAATCACTCAACCTGAACAAAATAAAAAACCGCCCTGAGTCATTTTGAACTAAATAATAATAACAACACTAAGGGAAGTGATATGTCTGACACGTCCGTTTATCCAGTAAAACCTGCTGCTCTTGAGAACACACTGGTTAACAACGACCAGTATCTGGAAATGTATCAGCAATCCATCATTAACCCTGAAGGCTTCTGGCGCGAACATGGCCAACGCATCCACTGGTTCCAGCCTTTCTCCAAAGTGAGAAAAGTCTCTTTTGACGACCACTTTGTCAGCATCAACTGGTTTTATGATGGTACCACCAATGCGTCCCACAACTGCCTTGACCGGCACCTGGAAGAGCGAGGTGACCAGCTGGCCATTATCTGGGAGCCGGATGATGAAGGTGAAGCCAGAAAGGTCACCTACCGGGAACTGCATGAACTTGTGTGCCGCTTTGCCAATGCATTGAAGAGTCAGGGTGTTCGCAAAGGTGATGTGGTAGCAATCTATATGCCCATGGTCATCGAAGCCACCGTTGCGATGCTGGCCTGCAGCCGTATAGGGGCCATTCATTCCGTGGTGTTTGGCGGATTTTCACCGGAATCACTGGCAGGAAGAATCATTGACTCAAAAGCTAAGATTGTCGTTACGGCCGATGAAGGTGTTCGAGGCGGGCGCACAGTCCCTCTTAAAAGCAACGTCGATGAAGCACTGACACACCCCGACACACACACCATTGAGAAGGTCATTGTTCTCAAGCACACAGGCGCTGATATTGCCTGGCATCGTCACCGTGACGTCTGGTGGCAGGAGTTAACGGCACTCACTTCTCCACACTGCGAAGCCAGGGAGATGAATGCCGAGGACCCACTCTTTATCCTCTATACCTCAGGCTCTACCGGAAAGCCAAAGGGTGTCATGCATAGCACAGGTGGCTACCTGGTATACGCTTCCATGACCCATCAATATGTATTTGACTATCAACCCGGCGAAGTCTTCTGGTGCAATGCTGACGTTGGCTGGATTACCGGACACTCATACGTCACCTATGGCCCCTTGCTGAATGGCGCAACCATTGTGATGCATGAGGGAGTGCCTAACTATCCTGAAACCAATCGCATCAGCAAAATCATCGATAAACACGGTGTGAATATTCTTTATATCGCACCAACGGCTATCCGCTCATTAATGGCAGAAGGCGATGCGGTGATCAAAGACACTCATCGAAGCTCACTCAGATTGCTGGGCTCTGTAGGTGAGCCCATTAACCCCGAGGCCTGGAGCTGGTACTACTCAACCATTGGTAAAGAGCGCTGCCCTATCGTCGACACCTGGTGGCAGACCGAAACAGGCGCTGCGATGCTCACTCCACTTCCGGGAGCTACTGACCTTAAGCCGGGTTCAGCCACACGACCATTCTTTGGTGTACAACCTGCCCTGGTAGACAATATGGGTCGTCTGATCCATGGCCCCGGAGAAGGCAATCTTGTTATCCTGGATAGCTGGCCCGGACAAGCGAGAACCGTCTATGGAGATCATGAACGTTTTGTTCAAACCTACTTCTCATCTTTTAAAGGCATGTATACAACAGGTGACGGAGCCCGAAGGGATGAAGATGGCTATTACTGGATCACCGGTCGTGTGGATGATGTCATTAATGTTTCCGGCCACCGTATGGGAACGGCAGAAATAGAATCGGCAATGGTAGCCCATCAGCAGGTGGCGGAAGCTGCAGTTGTCGGTTTCCCACACCATATCAAGGGCCAGGGGATCTATGTTTATGTCACGCTCAATAGCGGGACAGACACCAGTGAAGACCTGAAAAAGAACCTGAAGGACTGGGTAAGAAAAGAGATAGGGCCGATTGCTACCCCGGATATTATTCAGTGGGCCCCGGGACTTCCCAAAACCCGGTCTGGAAAAATCATGAGGCGGATTCTCCGGAAAATAGCTGCTGACGAGTTCGAAAACCTTGGCGACACATCAACGCTGGCAGATCCTGAAGTCGTGAACCAGTTGATCGCGAATAAAGCGGTGGCCAGCTAATAATTGTCAATTGTCGTGCGGTATTCCTGCATAACCAATACCGCACTCACTTTCACCTTCTCCTTTTGCCGCAGGTAATCCTTGACATTATAACCAGCGTCCCTATAATTCGCCTCTCTTTCGACGCGGGATGGAGCAGTCTGGTAGCTCGTCGGGCTCATAACCCGAAGGTCGTTGGTTCGAATCCAGCTCCCGCAACCACTTTTGTAAAGCAGTTGATGTTTCTTTTTTTGAAAGAATCAACTGATCAGCTTTATCGCGGGATGGAGCAGTCTGGTAGCTCGTCGGGCTCATAACCCGAAGGTCGTTGGTTCGAATCCGGCTCCCGCAACCACTTTTGTAAAGCAGTTGATGTTTCTTTTTTTGAAAGAATCAGCTGAGCAGTTTTGTCGCGGGATGGAGCAGTCTGGTAGCTCGTCGGGCTCATAACCCGAAGGTCGTTGGTTCGAATCCGGCTCCCGCAACCACTTTTATAAAGCAGTTGATGTTTCTTTTTGAAAGAATCAGCTGAGCAGTTTTGTCGCGGGATGGAGCAGTCTGGTAGCTCGTCGGGCTCATAACCCGAAGGTCGTTGGTTCGAATCCGGCTCCCGCAACCACTTTTGTAAAGCAGTTGATGTTTCTTTTTGAAAGAATCAGCTGAGCAGTTTTGTCGCGGGATGGAGCAGTCTGGTAGCTCGTCGGGCTCATAACCCGAAGGTCGTTGGTTCGAATCCAGCTCCCGCAACCATCTTATTTCAATCAATAACCTCAACACTCCAACCATGCAACACATCGCCCCCTCCTCATCCATAAAAAGAGCGCTGGTTGTTGAAGGTGGAGGTATGCGTGGTATTTTCACTGCTGGTATTCTGGACGCTTTTCTTGATAAAAGAGTCAAAGCTTTCGATGGCTACTATGGCGTATCGTCTGGCGCGCTGAATCTCAGTTCATTTATTGCGGGTCAACGTGGACGCAATCTGGATATCTATACCAAACTATGCCTTGACTCTGAGTTTATCAGTATTCTGCGCCATATCAGGGGTGGGGATCTGTTTGATCTTGACTGGTTTTTCCAAAAGCTTTCACAGCAAAACGCTTTAAACTTTGACCGTTTCAGAAAGAGGCTGAACACTCAACGCTTTACCGTTGTCAGCACATGTATTGAAAGCGGAAAACCCGTTTATCACAGCATTGACAGCAACACACCAAATGAGGTGATCAACGACACATTGAAGGCAAGCAGCGCCTTACCCATGATTTATCGAAAACCGGTATTGGTTAATAACCACGCCCTGACCGATGGCAGTTTATCAGACCCCTTGCCAATACAAAAAGCGATTGATGACGGCCATAACCAGATTGTTGTACTTAGAACCAGGCAAGCAAACTTTCGTAAAAGTTCGGCAACCGGGTCCAAAATTTATGCCTGGCAAAATCGTCAAATGCCAGCCGTGTCAATGCTGATAAAAGATCAGAACACTATTTACAACCAGGCGGCAGACCTTGCTGAATCAGTTGCACAAGACTCAAGCATATATCTGGTTCATATCTCGCCACTGAAGCCACTGAACACCTCCAGAGGAACAAGACACAGAAATCACCTTGTGTCTGATTACCACAGTGGCTACAACCTCGGCTACAACCTTGCCGGGCAACTGGCATAATACCAATTCATTATCAAATTTATCTCACCAGCCTTAACTATCTGCTAGATTAAAATTCTGTCGGCATATAAGAGCCTGTTTAAACATCTTAATGCGAACTGAAAGCGACGATAAAACAATCCTGTTATTCATTTTTTCTCATTTTGTAGTCTGATTCTGTGCAGAAGAGAGCCAATATACAGAAGCTTTATCTCTCAGTTTTAACTACCCGCAACAAGATCCTATACGGCCTTAAGCTGCAGACACTTACTTAACACCCCACCTTCATAATGAGGGTCTACCATGCCAAGACAGGTTCTCATCCCAATTGCTGATGGCTCTGAAGACATTGAAGCTGTGACCATCATAGACACACTCAGGAGAGCGGGCGCACAAGTCACTGTAGCCAGCTGTCTTCCTGATGGCAAGCAGACCATCACCACCTCACACCAAATGCAGATCACAGCAGATGTGCATATAGAAGCCTGCACAGGCAAGCCGTTTCACCTGATTGCCCTTCCTGGTGGTATGCCCGGTGCCGAGAACCTGAAGAACTGCAAAACGCTGATAACACTGCTGCATGATCAGCAAAAAGCAGGAAAATGGTATGCGGCTATATGCGCCTCGCCTGCGGTAGTTCTTGCTCACAACGGTTTACTGGATAACGTCCACGCGACTTGCTATCCCAGCTTTATGGAGCAAATGGAAGGTGCCCTGACACATCCCGGAAACACCGTAGTGGTGGACGAAAAAAAACGGGTTATAACAGCCCAGGGCCCGGGCAATGCCATGGGATTTTCATTTAAATTAGTTGATGCGCTCTATGGAAAAGATGCTTTTCGGCCGATAGCCAAACAGATGATTGCTGACTGGGCATTGTGATCCTTCTCCAGTAAAAACCCCAATCTCATCAGCGATGTTAATTGAACATAGTTGTACAAATGCGTATAGAATACATATAAGGGTTTTCCGAAGCCGCAGGGAAGCCCAGTGCATTAACCCACGAGGTATGAAAAATGGAAAGCTTTATCCTGATTGTGGCTGGCATTTTTGCACTGTATTACCTGAGTCAAAAACAGGACATTATGGCAAACAAGATGTTTGGTCACGAATTCAACCGTTTCGAGCGGATTTACCACAACACCACCTACTCTTGTCAAAATTCCACCATTGTCAGAAAACAACTAACCAGTGGAATGCCCCTGCCCTTCATTCCAGCAACCAGCTATTCAGTAAGAGCCTTATGTCTTACCGAAGACAATCACTGGTTCTGGTTTGATGCCTCTATACATCGCATGAAACTGGATCGCACCAGCATCACACCCACCGATGCCAAAGACGCATTTAATGCTTTGAAAGACGACCCTGAAATCCTGCATCGTTATTTCTCAAACCATGACCAGCAGTCAGCATAACTGACTGTCAAAATCTCCTTAAAATATAAACGACATATAAAAAATATCCTGTAACCCTGATTACCAGGGATTACAGGACTTGTGATAAAGAGACCACCCTTCCGGATGGATCCCACCAAACCATAACAGGTTAACTCACAACCTCTGACTACCGGAGGTCTTTGCGCAAAATCTTGCCAACAGGTGTCATCGGCAATTCATCACGAAATTCACACACCTTGGGCACTTTATAGGCCGTCAGATAATCACGACACCAGCTTAGTAACTCGTCAGCTGTAAGACTGTCATCTGACTTGATAACAAACAACTTAACCTTCTCCCCAGAGTTCTCATCGGGAATCCCAATGGCCGCACAGTTTGCCACCTTTGGATGGCCGGAAACAACATCCTCAATTTCATTCGGATAGACATTAAAACCGGAAACCAGAATCATATCCTTGATGCGGTCAACAATTCTGACAAACCCATCTTCCTGGATCACAGCGACATCACCGGTTTTCAGCCAACCATCCGTACTGAGTACTTCAGCTGTTGCTTCAACTCGCTGCCAGTATCCGGACATAACCTGCGGCCCCCTGACACAAAGCTCACCAGGCTCACCTATCGCTGTCTCATCACCATTCTCGTCTATGGTTTTCAGCTCTGTGGAAGGTATTGGCAGGCCCGCAGTGCCTGGCTGTGACAAATCACCGGCTGGATTCATACAAACGGCGGGAGAACACTCTGTTAACCCATAAGCTTCAGAAATAATACACCCGGTCTCTTTATGCCACCTTTGAGCCGTTGCCTCCTGCAGCGCAGTCCCTCCCGATAAAGTTACCTTTAAACCTGAGAGATCACATTCTTTAAATTTGGGATGATTCAGCAAGCTGGCAAATAAGGTATTCAGACCAATAAAAGCAGTAAAACGCCACGGTTTAATCGACTTAATAAATGTATCTGTATCTCTCGGGTTAGCTATCAGAATACTGTGATTCCCCATAAACGGCATACACATTAAGTGCACTGTGAAGGCATATATGTGATAGAGCGGCAATGGCGCGATAAGCGTTTCGCGCCCTGTTTTCAAGATTTTCTGCCCCTGTTGATCCACTTGAGACAGCATCTCTTTGGACTGAAGCATATTTGCTATCAAATTCCTGTTAGTCAGAATGGCACCTTTGGCCACCCCGGTAGTACCACCAGTGTATTGAAGCGCCAGCGGATCAGAGAGCTTACCCTCTGGAATCGGTTGATAGTCAGAGGCTTTTGCAGCTCTGAAGGCGTCAAGCAGCGGAACTGCTTTGGGTAAGGAATACCGTGGCACCATCTTCTTAACATATTTGACCAGGAAATTAACCACCTGCCGTTTCGGAGCCGGAACCATATCAGCAAGCCGGGTCACAAAAAGATGTTTGATATCTGTCTGACCAACCACCTCTTCAACGAGATCACCAAAGTTTTCAAAAAATACTAATGCCTTTGCTCCCGAGTCTTTGAACTGGTGCAACATTTCCCGGGCAGTATAAAGCGGGTTGGTATTTACGATAACCAATCCTGCTCGCAACGCGCCATAAACGACAATCGGGTACTGTAGAAGATTGGGCATCTGAATCGCAATTCGATCCCCCGGTTGCAGATCAGTATTTCTTTGGATGTATGCTGCAAACTGCTGACTGTAAAGATCAATGTCAGCATAAGTCAGTGTATGTCCAATGCCCGTAAATGCAGGGAGCGAGCTATTCTCATTTAAAAAAGCATTGATCACAGATAAAGCACTGGAATATTCATCAGGGTTAACAGAATCACCAACCCCAGCAGGCCTTTTACCATTCCAGAATGATGCATCCATAACACTGCGCCTCTTATTTTATGGTTATTGTTATCAGGGCTATTTAACCTTTTCAGGAAATTTTACCCAACATTTTATCGACAGGCATCTAATTAGTGACGAATTTGCCGAATAATTATCATGTAACCTCTGGCAATGACGTTTTTTTTACCTTAATCTATTTTTTAAGACTCAATTTACGCAGATAGTCAGAGCACGTAAAGACACCAGTAATAACTACGGACAGAATCAACAGGATGTTGACCATAAAACCGTCTACGGGCCCAGTCAGATCATTTTCTGCTTTACCATGGCAGGAGGTCATTTATGACTGAATTTTACCTGAAAATACTCTCCGGCAACCATATTGGTGCCGAGATCCCCATCGAGCCGGGCAGGTACTCCCTGGGTAAAGATGATGGTTGTGACCTGATCTTAACCGACGACAACCTGAATGATATCGAGCTCATTATTGAGATTTCTAATGATGGCCAGGTAAAAATCCAATCAAGCACAGCGGATACTCCTTTATATGTAAATGGCGAACCCGCAGGCTCGAGTATTCACTACCGCCACTTTGATGTTGTTACCTCAAGCAGCCTGTTCATAGCTATCGGCCCCGCTGATGCGGAGTGGCCATCTCTGGCACTACCGAACATAGCCCCTCCCCCAACACAGGAACTGACTGTCAGTGAGGAAGAGCAGCCATCTACTGACGCAGATGAGCTAGATCTATCTGGATCTGACTTCCAGCAGACACTGCCAGATGAGGATGAAGAGGATGACGAAGAAGAAGATGATGACGATTTTGATGATACATCCTTTATAGCAAGTATTGATAAAAGATGGCTTGCCGCTATTCCAGTCATACTGCTGATTGTGATCGCCGGCGTGAGTCTGATGATTTCCAACACGGATACAGAAGTACAAAAAGTAACAAACATCCCGGGAGTTCTCGAAATCTCGGCAAAGGCCAGGGACCAGCTTGGACTTAAAGAGGTAAAGTTCAAACAGTTGCCCGATAAATCATTACTCGTGTCGGGTTATACACCAACGCTTCAGGACAGACTTGAGCTGCAAAAATTTCTCAGAAAGCAGGGAATTCCTTTTAATTTGCAGATCATTGTTATGAATGAAATGCGTGATAACGCTGAACTGCTCCTCAGAGATCGTGGTTATGACAAACTTGAGCTGGAGCTGGATAACACTCCCGGATCTCTGGTGATAACCGGATATGTTTCAACTTCTGATGAGCTTGATAACATTATCAGCATGCTCAAACAGGAGATTTATGGGCTTACGTCAGTTGTTGATCAGGTTGAAAACCAGATTAGTCGGGTCAATACCCTCAAATCCATGCTCCGGGAAAAAGGGCTGATACCAAGAATTCACGTCGTCACCCGGGATCAGACGGTGATCCTGAAAGGGCACCTGCTGGATGAAGGACAAGTTTATGACCTGCAAACGGTAGTAGCCAAGTTTCAGAAAAAATACGCCAACAAACCATCCATTGAATTAGCCACCAAGTATGCAGGAGGTACAATAACGGACAGTCAATCACCTTTATCGTTAAATATACGCGGTATCAGTATGGGCAAAGTGCCTTACGTGATACTGATAGATGGTTCCAAGTACCTCATAGGAGCAAAACTTTCTAATGGGTATATAATTGAAGATATCAACCTTGAGTATCTTTTATTAGCTAACGGAACTGACAGAATCAAATACCGTCTTGGAGGGAACCGTGACGGACAAACCGAAAAATGAAGAGAATATTCTTCTCTCAGCAACTGAAGAACAGTTGATTCAAGATAAGGACGGCTCTTACCGGGATCAGATCCTTAACCATTTACTCTCTGAAGCGACTCGCCTGAAAGGATTAAAAGATAAAGGCGCAGCTCCGGAAGATTTTTCAAAAATCGACAGCCTGCTCACCGCTGTAGTTGCGGCTATGGAGGTCGTTGATAAGAGCTGGAAACAGCATCACGGTCAATCAAAAGCCTGAGAGGGAACTCAGCCATGGCATACCAGGATACCTACAACCCGAATTACAATCAGCCAGGAAGCGCCGGTTTCAGCTTTGACAAAGTATCTGAAACATTCGGAAGCCAGGCAGAAGCTCTCGATACAGCACTGAAAAACCGTGTCGCCAATATGGATCCTAACAGTACCAAGGATATGGTTGAGTTCCAGGTAGAGTTCAACAAGTACATGATTGTTGAAGGTCTTCGTTCAAGTATCGTCAAATCCATCAAGGATACGATACAGAGTATTATTCAGAAGCTCTAAACTAATTTTATGGATGGAGATAGTCAGCAATGATTGATGACAAGCTTTTAAAAACTCTGGCGGATATTGGCTTTATGGCCAGCGGAACCGGACTGCCAAAACATGCTTTTGGCATTTTCAACGGTATTGAAGCTGCCAGGCCTGACAGCCCACTTAGCACCATTGGCTTTGCCCTTGAGTTTATGAATCGAAAACGTCATCAGGAAGCTATTGACCTGTTGCATAAGGAAGGTCTGGCAAAGCACCCTGAAGACCCTACTATCAAGGCTTTTCTGGGATTAGCTTTGATGTTTGAGGGACGTAATAAAGAAAGTGAAGACTATCTTAAACCACTGCTGTCTTCAAAAGAGGCAGAACCCGCTGAAATGGCCAGAGAACTTCTTGCCAACATCCACGGCCAATAGCTTATTCCGGAAGCTTAGCTCGCAAAGCTTCCGGGAAGTTCTTCCCCGGCACCGCTTTCTCAATCATCCACTGCTTGACCACCGCCGTAAGAAAGATTAAAAATTGCTCCAGCTGCTGAGGGTTCTCAGCCATAGTCTGCACCAGACGGACAGACTTGTTTAGCGTATCAACTGAAAAATAATGCTCAGAAATCACTCTTTCAGATAGCCTGGAACCAGACTCACTGAATACCCCCTTCCCTCCAACTTCACGCCTGAACTCAGTAATTGAGCCAGAAAGCAAATTTTTCACCAACTCATCTGACAGCACCATTGCAGGTTCAAACCACTCAGGCTCACCCCAGCGTTGAATCTCTTCTGCCCCCTGACATAATCGACTTATCACCCTGTCAAAATAACCCCTGAGACGCTTTCCTGAGAATGCCTGAAAGCCATGAAAGGTCCATAGATTCACTTTCTGTTGCCAATAGAACTCCTGATCTAAACGCGGTAAGTGACAAACAGTCATTCCATTACAACGTTCCAGAAGCGCACACCAGTCATCGTGATGATCCACAACGACTCTGAACGTAGCATCAAGGCCTTTTTCAAAAGCGCTGGCATATTGACTGCAAAGGAAAGGCTTGATGCTTGATAACGAGTCACTCTCACCGGTCCGAACCAAATTATTGATCACCAGACTTTCTTCCACCGACGGCATCTCGATCAACTCTCCATTGACTAACTGGAATAAGCAATCCCGATAACCATTAAAGTGAAACTGTTCAAAAACACTCCAGAGAGACGTGAGCATAAAGCTGTTATCCGTACCACAAAAGGCTTTCTGGGGATCATTCAACTCAGACTCGAACGCTTTTATAACACCCGGGCAGAAGGCAGCTTTAACATCCACGAGATGAGGTATGCCATTTCTGGATACAACATTCCGATTATGAACATCTCCCATTCCCAACAGAATCGATAAACCAGCAATAACTCCCAGGCGCTGGTAATAATCGCTTATCTGCTGGTCATCCAGCGCCTCATTGAGACCTTTATCAACAAACTCACAATAGCCGTAAGCGCCATCAAACGATCCTGACAATATCCTTATGGTTGCCAGCCCGGGCTGCCCACCCAGCCACTGGTTAAGCTTTCCGGCGATATTACTGTTATCAGCAGTGTGCCCGATAATCTGACGCTCGACAGCCAGATCCCTGTTTTTATAAACCAGCTTCTCACCATTATCACAAACGATAATGGCAATCATACAAGAAGACGAAGTACTTAACGGAAAATCAAGGCGGGCAATACTCTGCGCTGGCTGTTGCCAAAGATCAGAAAACAGCTGATTGATACCCCCAAGATCTCGGTAAAACCGGGCAAATAATTGTTTAAAGTCTTTCAGTGCCCGGATAATCCATAAGCGATTCAAACGATACCACAAAGGAAATTCAGCACTCAGGAATACCAGCCCGCCCTGCTCAACGACAGAGTCCAACACATCGGTATATTGCACAGTCCCTTTCATCTCAGCAACCCAGCCAATTGCCTGCAACAGCTGGCCATCCAGCTTTGCAGCAAAGGGCTTGAGCAGGCTCGCTCGAAATTCAGGGTTTTCTGAATGGTTATGGTAGAGCGCCAGCTGCACATCCAGCCAGCAGAGCAAAGGCTCCAGAAGTCTGAACCGATGAGGCTCGACACAATCCAGATGCAGCATCACCTCAGCCGGTAGCCTTTGCTCTTCAGGCCACCATCTTTTTTGATGGTTAGCCTGCTTTGTTAACGGTTTATCGGTCAGGGCCAGCAGTTGATATTTACACATCCACATAATATTCAACAGAAGTGCCGGTTCCTGAGGAAAATTCGCCCTCAAGTCCATCACATGGCAACCGGATAGACAAAGACGGGCTACCTGGTCAATCAGGTCCGTTTTTAACAATGAGTCCATTTCGGTATAGTGAACAAACTGCTCGGATCTCAGCAACAATCTAACACCTCGATCCGTTGTCGTAAGGAACTGGTCATCTGCCAACTGACTGGCTGGGTAATGCTCAAATATCTGATGATAAGGAAGCCCCACTGGCCTTTTATTTAATCGGGAAATCTGATCAGCGTCTTTATTCAGGTCACTCACCAACTGATGATATTCATCAACAATGGCTTCCCATCGATAATTCTCAAATACTCTCTGCCTTCCCTGCTCTCCGATGCGCGACAGAAGCTCAGGTTCCTGAATCAGCTGATGAATTTTCTCTGAACATTGGCTCAAATTAACCGCTGTCCCCTGGGCTTGTAGCAAATGGGCATGGTCCGTCAATAATGAACCAAGCGGACGGGCAAGATCATCCAAATCTGTCGACACGGTTTCAATCAAACAGCCACTGACCCCATCCTCAACCAATTCCGAATAGCCATTCCAGTCGGATAAAACTACAGCCTTGCCATTTACCATTGCTTCCAGAGGTACGATGCCAAAACTTTCCTGAATATTATCCGAAAGCGTCAGCACCAGATCACAGGCTGACAGCCATTGGTGTTTACGGTCATCTGCAATTTCCAGCTCAAAGCGGACACTGCCTTCAAGGTTTAAATCATAAGCTTGTTTTAACAGGGACTGCACAGTTGGATTGCCAGCATCTCCTGCACCCGCAATAATCCACTTGATATTTCGGTGTCCATAACCCTCTACCAGATCATTCATTACCAGCAATACCGGATGGAGGTCCATCTTGTTAGAAGGAGCAATCCGGCCAAGGGTTAAAATGACAAAAGATTCCTGATCAACACCCAATACCCCTCTGGCTTCCTCTTTACTTCCTGCATAACGCTCATCAGGCTCTATCCCCAGGGGCAGCTTCGCAACACTCCCCTTGTAAGGTATAGCCACACCAATATGATCTGAAATACTGGAACTCGCGGCAGACAACAGACGCATCATCACTTTTTTCTGCGCTTCACTGCTGCATAAAATTGCGTCACAGCTTTTTAGCGGTGACAACAGAAGATCACGGGTATTTGACATATTTGAGTCTGTACTCAACGTATGAGCCCGACCCGTAATAGGAAATGGTTCTATACAGTAAGCATCACGCAGCGCTGCGAGATGACCAACCCAGGGATCCCCCTGATGAAAAACCTGGTACCTGACCCGGGAAAAAGACCGGCTTAACTCATGAGCCGGTAAGAAATGGATGGCTTTATCACTGCCATAATGCTGAAGAAAAGATTCCCAGCCGGATCTCAACTCCGGCAATAACGACTGAGGGGAAAATATATGTATCTCTTTGAATCGACTGTAACGAATGATGGCTTTCAGAAATCCGTCATTGGCACGCCGGAGTCCATTGAAATAGGCAGCTTCAGTACTGGCAACCAGGCAACCAAATATTGAGGAACCAGTGGATTGCTGCTTTTTCGAAGGCATATCGAACAACTCTGATCATTGACATACCTTATATATCGAACTGGCAGCAGCTTCTATTAGGACATGAACATCATGGCTGGGCCAGGGGGGGCACTTTGCTCAACCCAATTTACAAAAAGTGCATGATTATTGGCCAATGCTGCAATGACCTCTTCAATACCATCAACATTCAGGCTCTTTATCGGAGCCGAAGCATATAGGGCCAGTGCATCAGCATCAGGATCGATACACAATGAAACACGCTCATGGGCAATCAGAGCCAGGTTTTTCCCCAACAGCCTGATCAACAATTCTTCACGCTTACTATTTTCCCCGGGCAGCCTAGCAATGATGCTATAAGCATAAAAGCGACCATTGGCCTGAAAACAGGCAACCTCTATCCGACCATTAACCAACAGAGAATATCTGTCGTTTTCATACTCCAGCTCACCCATCTGTTGACGAGCAGCGTATGAATTCATCAATTGTTCAAAGCTCATAGCATCCATGCCCTTGATTTAAATAAGTTCAAAAAGGCGTCCCTGCCTCTCCTTAAGCATAGTGCAGCTGAATTACTTGGCCAGATGACCGGAAGCCGGTGCCATCAAGCGGGATTTCAAAGAAATTCTTCTGAACAGAATAACAAGACCTGTAAACGCCACAAGTGATGCAACAAAGCCTAACGAAATCGAGTGAGTAATCCCCATTACCAGGTACCCGAACATGGCTACAGCCGCTATGGCAAGCGCGTAAGGAAGCTGAGTATTGACGTGATCCATATGGTGACAGGATGCCCCGGTGGACGAAAGGATTGTGGTATCAGAAATCGGGGAGCAGTGATCACCAAACACAGCACCCGCCAGTACAGAGGCCAACATGGGCAGCATCATAGCTATGTCCGCGGCAGCCGCCATATCTCCGGCAATGGGCAGCATAATACCAAAGGTACCCCAACTGGTTCCGGTAGCAAAGGCCATCACACCAGAGACAATAAAAAGCATCATGGGTAGAAAGCTGGGGGAAATATTCCCACTAACCAGGCCAGCCAGATACTTACCGGTCTCCAGCTGGCCAATTATTCCAGTCAGAACCCAGGCAAACACAAGAATATAGATAGCTGGTAACATTGACCTGCTGCCCTCAGCGATCGCCTTCTTCCAGATGTTTCCAGAAATATTTCGACCCAGCAACCGGGCAATCGCAAACAGAAGACCAATCATACCTCCACTGATCAGCGATAACGTAACATCGGTATTCTCAAAGGCACCCAGGATGGAAAATGCCTGATTATCACCAGCAAGAGCGGTATACCCCGTCCAGATCATGGCAGCCATCGTTGCCAGTACCAACACCAGAATCGGTGACACCAGGTCAGCCACACGGCCATTTTTATCTTCTTCCAGAGATGGAGCGCCCGGAGGGTTACCCTTATTGGCATCAAACAGAGTACCAGCAAGCGCTGCGCTCTCGTGTCTGGCCATGGGGCCAACATTAAGATCCATGGCGGCGGTAAAGAAAACCAGCGCCAGCGCAAAAATTGCATAAAGGTTCATGGGAACCATGGCCAGGAATGAAAAGACCGGGCTATCGCCACCAACACCGTGGGTCGCCATAATAGTACCCACCAGGGCAATGATATAAGCACCCCAGCTTGAAATTGGCATAATTACGCAGATTGGGGCAGCGGTCGAATCAATCAAATAAGCGAGCTTGGCTCTTGAGACTTTGTGCCGATCAGTGAGTGGCTTACTGATACTCCCCACGGCAAGGCTGTTGAAATAATCATCAATAAAAATGATAACACCGAGAAACACCGTCAGTACCTGTGAGCCCTGACGGGTCTTGACACGCTCACGAGCCCACTCACCAAAGGCCCTGGCTCCACCAGAAATACTGATCAGACTGGTGATCACACCCAGGACCAGCAAAAACAACAGAATATAGAGATTGCTGAAATTAAGGCCTTCATCCCAAAACACACCAACAAACCCATCAAAAATACGGTGAATGGTGATAAGCGGGTTCAAGCCGGTCAGCAGTAACGCACCGGTGACAATACCAGCACCCAGAGACCATAATACTTTCCGGGTTATTACTGCCAGAATAATTGCGATGGCTGGAGCCAATAACGATAACGACGAATCACTGAAACTGGTTAATTCCATAAAACTGATCTCGTTTATTGATCACCCATGCCCGTTATTCCAATGCTTATCAGGATGAGTGAACCAGTTGTAATTAGATCAGGAGGCAAGCGTACATGGAGGAAGCGCGAATAAAGAAAACCTCATCAGCGCTCTCTGGTACCCGTTAGCTCTCCACAGTAAAAACTGTGACAGTAGTACACCTGTTCGATGCACTACCAGTGAGGCTGGTAGACCACCAGGCTCACTTCGGCACCATTTCCTTTCAATCGGACTACGGACGTCACCCTATTCCGATTTACTGATAAACAGCGCGCCTCTAACTAGGGAAAGAGGATCACAGGCAGGAATGTAGTAAAAGGATCCTCACTACATCACCCCTGAATGGGCGCATTATGCACCATTGCTCCCGATATAAATACCCAAAGCAAGTATAAGTAAAGGAATCAGTTATCACATTTAGTAATGACTGTATCACTCCCACTCAATCGTAGCCGGTGGCTTACTGGATACATCATAGGTCACCCTGGAAACATGCTCAATTTCATTGATGATCCGATTAGAGACTTTTTCCAGCAGATCATAGGGCAGGTGCGCCCAGCGAGCGGTCATAAAGTCTATGGTTTCCACCGCTCGCAGGGCAATCACATACTCATAGCGGCGACCATCACCCACCACGCCAACGGATTTCACCGGCAGGAAAACAGCAAAAGCCTGACTGGTCTTTTGATACCAGTCGGCCTTACGCAGTTCTTCAATAAAAATAGCATCCGCCTGGCGGAGAATATCTGCATATTCCTTTTTGACCTCGCCCAGGATACGAACGCCGAGGCCCGGTCCCGGGAATGGGTGACGGTAAACCATGTCATAAGGCAGACCCAACTCCAGACCAATGGTTCGAACCTCATCCTTGAACAGCTCACGCAGCGGCTCAACCAGCGCCATCTTCATCTCTTCCGGCAACCCGCCCACATTATGATGGGACTTGATGACATGGGCCTTACCGGTTGTTGAACCAGCGGACTCAATAACATCCGGATAGATGGTGCCCTGGGCCAGAAAAGCAATATTGTCCAGGGCACTGGCATGTTCATCAAACACTTCGATAAAGGTATTGCCAATAATCTTGCGCTTGTCTTCAGGGTCCTGCACACCGTTCAGACGCCCCAGGAACAACGCTTCAGAGTCCGCACGAATAACCCGAACCCCCATATTTTCTGCAAACATGGCCATCACCTGATCGCCTTCATGGAGACGGAGCAGACCATTATCAACAAAAACGCAGACCAGCTGATCACCAATCGCCTTATGCAGCAGCGCCGCTACGACACTGGAATCAACACCACCGGACAGCCCCAGCAACACCTTCTGCTCACCCACCTGCTCACGAATACGGGCAATGGCATCATCGATGATCTTGCCTGGCGTCCACAGTTTCTGACACCCGGCAATATCAACCACAAAACGCTCAAGAATTCGTAATCCCTGGGTGGTATGTGTCACTTCAGGGTGGAACTGGACGCCGTAATACTGCTTTTCTTCGCAAGCCATAGCAGCAATCGGGCAGGAGCCGGTGGAAGCAGCAACCACAAAGCCTTCAGGTATGGTGGTCACTTTATCACCATGGCTCATCCAGACATCCAGTGTCAGACGGCCACCTTCACAGACATGGTCTTCAATGCCATCAAAAAGGTGCACTTTCGCTTCCAGCTGAACCTGGGCATAGCCAAACTCACGCAGATCAGAGGTACTGACCTTGCCACCCATCTGCTCTGCCATAGCCTGCATGCCATAACAGATGCCAAGCACAGGAACGCCGAGCTGAAAAACAATATCAGATGCTTTTGGAGAGTTATCACCGGTAACGGATTCAGGGCCGCCGGACAAAATGATCGCTTTTGGGCTGAACTCCCGAATAGCGCCATCATCCATATCGTAGGGATGAAGTTCACAATAAACGCCGATCTCACGCACTCTTCGGGCAATAAGCTGAGTGTACTGGGAACCAAAATCAAGAATCAGAATGCGGTCTGAATGGATATCCTGGGACATGATTAATCTCTAAGTCCTGTGATCAGCAGGGCCGGGAGGCTTACCCTTACTGAAAGTAAACAGCCGGTCAGAAGCTATCTCATTTCTGCCCGGCTGCGGGTGTCAACATGAACAACGCTGTGAAGCAGTCTTAACCAACACGGTAGTTAGGCGCTTCCTTGGTAATCGTTACATCGTGGACATGGGATTCGGCCATACCGGCATTGGTTACACGAACAAACTGTGGCCGGGTGCGCATGGTTTCCATATCAGCCGAACCGGTATAGCCCATCGCGGCGCGCAAGCCACCCACCATCTGATGGATAATGGCATGGAGAGGCCCCTTGTAAGGCACACGCCCTTCAATACCTTCCGGAACCAGCTTTTCAGCACCCGCTTCGGCACTCTGGAAATAACGGTCACTGGAACCGGAAGCCTGGGACATTGCCCCCAGAGAACCCATGCCACGATAAGCCTTATAGCTACGCCCCTGGTAAAGCTCCACTTCACCCGGTGCCTCTTCAGTACCCGCCAGCATACTGCCCAGCATGACGGTACTGGCACCGGCAACAATCGCTTTTGCCATATCACCGGAAAAACGGATACCGCCATCAGCAATAACAGGAACCCCGGTATCTTTCAGCGCTTCAACCACATTGGCTACCGCAGTGATCTGAGGCACACCGATACCGGTCACAATACGGGTAGTACAGATAGAGCCCGGACCGATACCCACTTTAACACCATCAGCGCCCGCTTCGACCAGGGCCCTACCTGCCTCGGCGGTGGCAATATTACCGCCGATCACCTGAACCTGCGGGTAATTTTCCTTCACCCACTTCACTCGCTCTATCACACCACGGGAGTGGCCATGAGCAGTGTCGACGATAATGACATCAACACCGGCAGCCACCAGGGCTGCAACACGATCAGGCGTTTCCACCCCAGTACCCACAGCCGCCCCGACTCGCAACTGTCCCTGGCTGTCTTTCGATGCATTCGGGTACTGCTGGGCCTTTTTAATATCCTTAACAGTCATCATACCGGTGAGATTGAACTGATCATCCACCACCAGCACTTTTTCAATACGATGCTTGTGCAGGAGCTTGCGAACGGTCTCCGGATCAGTGCCTTCCTGAACCGTCACCAGACGCTCTTTGCGGGTCATGATCTCGGAAACGGCTTTATCCAGATTCGAGACAAAGCGGACGTCACGACTGGTAACAATACCCACCAGATCGCTGCCAGAAAGCACGGGAACACCGGAGATATTATGTCTGGAGGTCAGCTCCAGAAGATCTCTGACGGTGGCACTGGCATCAATGGTAATCGGGTCTTTGACCACACCACTTTCGTGCTTCTTAACCTTGCGCACTTCAGCAGCCTGCTGCTCCGGCGTCATATTCTTGTGAATAATCCCGATCCCGCCTTCCTGGGCCATGGCAATAGCCAGAGACGCTTCGGTAACGGTATCCATCGCCGCAGAAATCAGCGGAATATTCAGCTCAATACCGCGGGTCAGTTTGGTTTTCAGGGAGACATCTTTGGGGAGGACTTCGGAGTAGCCGGGCAGGAGGAGGACATCATCGAAGGTGAGTGCATCTTGTGCAATTCTCAGCATTGCCTGTTACCAAGAGTTTATTTTATGGGAAAAAATTCGGACAAGTATACCCTATATTTCAACTTCAGCTAAACCACTTATTCAGGCAGAATACCAAAAAACCGACAATCCTTCTGCCAGGCTTGATCCATGCACCACTTTACAGATACACCGACGCAAAACGCTGAGGCATCCGCAAAAGCCCTTTCTGTTACGGAGTTAAATGGTAAAGCCAGGCGATTGCTGGAGATGAATTTCAATAATGTCCGTGTTGAGGGCGAAATATCCGGACTGGCCCGACCCAGCTCCGGGCATTGGTATTTCACCTTGAAGGACAAGCAGTCACAGATCCGCTGTGCCATGTTCCGCAACCGTAACCAGACGCTTAAGTTTGTCCCGACTGAAGGCATGCTGCTGATGGTCAGAGGACGTGTGAGCCTGTATGAAGGGAGAGGTGACTATCAACTGATTGTTGAACACATGGATAATGCCGGCACCGGTGACCTGCAAAAAGCCTTTGAGGTTCTCAAGGCAAAACTGGCCGCTGAAGGCCTGTTCGACATCACGCGCAAACAACCCCTGCCCGCTCATCCAGAGCATATCGGGGTGATTACCTCACCCACCGGCGCAGCCATTCGGGATATTTTAACCGTACTGAAAAGACGCTTTCCCGCCATACCGGTCACCATTATTCCCAGCTCAGTTCAGGGGGAGCAGGCGAAGCACGATCTGGTCAATGCGTTAAAACTGGCAGCAAGTGCCAACCGGTTTGATGTACTGATTATTGGTCGTGGCGGTGGCTCACTGGAAGATTTATGGCCATTCAATGAAGAGTTGGTGGCCAGGGCCATAGCAGGCTGCCCTATCCCCATAGTCAGCGCTGTTGGTCATGAAATTGACTTTACCATTGCAGACTTTGTGGCTGACCACCGGGCCGCAACCCCATCAGCGGCGGCAGAAATCCTCAGCCCGGATCGCCAGGCCCTATTAAATCAGCTCAACCTGATCAGCAGAAAGCTCACGACACTGACTCGTCATAAGCTGCAGTTAAGCCAGCGAGAGCTTGATAACCTGCAAAAACGGTTAAGACACCCCGGAGATCGCCTGAGAGACAATAGCCAGCGTCTGGATGATCTGGAAATCCGGTTAAGACAGGCCATTACCCTGAAACTGGAACGGGCTCAGTCAAACCTGAGCCGGATCAGAGACCGGGCAAATCAACAGAACCCCCAACGCAAATTGGAACTACTGAAAAACCGTAATAAAAATATGGGCCAAAAGCTGATTCAGCTCATATCCAATAGCCTGGAAAAACGCCAACTGAAGCTGGAGAAAGTGTCTGGCGAATTGAATGCCGTGAGTCCTCTGGCAACACTTTCAAGAGGCTATTCCATCACCATGGCTGGCGATGCAATTATCAGAAGCAGCAAGCAGCTCCGGGAAGGTGATCGGGTGACCACACGATTCTCTGAGGGCGAGGCGATCTGCAAAGTGGAAAAAATCACAAATTAACATGAACAGCTAACCAGATGGTATCCACATCGGGTTGAGTCCATGCGACCCGATGCCTGCACCCGGAAGGCAACATAACATAATCACCGGCATGGAGAGTGACAGCGGCTCTTTCCCCATCAAATTCCAGTGCCGCTGAACCACTTAACAGCACCACCCACTCATCCCAAGGCTGGTCATACCACTCCCCTGTTGGCGTCGTATGACCACGGGAAACAATCCGCTCTATCTTAACGCCACCGGATTCCTGCAGAGTCTCAAACAACTCTTCAGGTAATTCTTCAGGTATGTGTTCGAACAGGTTGTTTTTCATTGACTACTCACCTGAACCAGTCAGGAACGTTTTGTCTTACGCTTTTCTTTGGCAAACTGTGCCGATTTTTCAACTCTGCGCTTACGGTGAGCCTGCCTCTGATCAATCTCTTTGGTTTCCGCATAAGGGTTATCACCTGAGCGGAATTCAATTCGAATAGGTGTCCCCATAATCTTCAGCACTTTGCGGAAGGTATTTTCCAGGTAACGTCGGTAAGCCGCCGGCACCCGGTCAGTCTGATTGCCATGAATAATAATCGTTGGCGGATTCATGGCACCAGCATGGCAGTAACGTAGCTTAATACGGCGATTATTGACCATGGGCGGCTGATGCTCCTTAACGGCATCTTCCAGAATTCGCGTCAGACGATTGGTGGACAGTTTACTGGTCGCCGCTTCATACGCCTCTTCAATCGAGTCATACAGATTGCCGACACCGGTGCCGTGTTTTGCCGAAATCATATGAATGCGGGCATAATTGATAAACCCGAGTCGACGCTTCAGCTCTGCCTTTACCCGGGTTTTCTGCTCTTCTTCCATGCCATCCCACTTGTTCAGTGCAATGACCACAGCACGACCCGCGTCCAGAACAAAGCCCAGCAGGTGCAGATCCTGCTCCACAATACCTTCACGGGCATCCAGCACCAGAACCACCACATTGGCATCCTCAATCGCCTGCAGCGTCTTGATGACCGAAAACTTTTCGATGGATTCGGACACCTTGCCTCTTCTGCGGACACCCGCCGTATCAATCAGCGTATAGTCCTGACCAAAACGCTCATAAGGAATGTAAACGCTGTCACGGGTCGTTCCCGCCTGGTCGTAAACAACCACTCGCTCCTCGCCTAACAAGCGGTTAACAAGGGTAGATTTACCCACATTGGGACGACCAACTATACCAATCTTGATACCTCTGGGCCTGGTTGACAGTTCATCAGACTCTTCTGCCTCACCGTCAGCACACTCCAGCAGCACGTCATTGATCATGTTGCTTACGCCCCGACCATGCACGGCAGCAATATGATAGGCTTCGCCGATACCCAGGGAAGCAAAATCTGCCTCGGCCTGCTCAGCATCTACCCTGTCTACCTTATTCAGCACCAGATGATACTTTTTGCCCTGCTTGCGAAGGTGCAAAGCAATCATTTCATCAGCAGCTGTCAACCCGGCTTTGGCATCCACCAGAAACAGGACAACATCCGCCTCATTGATGGCCGCCAGCGACTGTTCTGCCATGGCAGAGTCAATCCCCTCTTCATCACCGGAAATACCGCCGGTATCGACAACAATATAGGGATGCGAACCAATCTTGCCCTCACCGTATTTCCGGTCGCGGGTTAACCCGGCCACATTGGCCACCAAAGCATCCCGGGAGCGGGTCAGACGGTTAAAAAGGGTGGACTTGCCAACATTTGGCCGACCCACCAGGGCAATTACAGGAACCATAAGATTTACCAAAATTACAAATTACGCAGCGGGGAAATCATTCAGAACAAGACCTTCCCAGCGCATCGGTCATCAGACCGAAATTGAAAACGGGCTGAATCCTTTTAAAGATTCAGCCCGACAACATTCTTAAAAGTCAGAAACCAGCTTCCTCTACCCGGAAGCTTTTTCCTTCAGAGCAACCAGCTCACCATCAGCTGACAAGACCAGGATCAAGTCACCATCCACCAGGGGCTGAGCTTTAATTGCAGAAGAGTCAGCCTTGAAACGCCCAGCCTGACTGCCATCAACCTGTGACAACAGGTGTACATAACCCTCACCATCACCGACCACAACATAACTGCTGAACGCCGCTGGTGCTGACAGCTGACGGAACTCAAAATCTTCCTGTCGCCAGTTAGCGGCACCGGTTCTCTGATCAATGGAGCTGACATAACTCTCTTCACTGGTCAGGTAGATAGCACCAAACCCTTCTGTCATGGATTCATAACTGGACAGCTCTTTTGCCCAGCGAACCCGACCACTGTATAGGTCCAGCCCGGCAACATTGCCCTGGAAGCTGACAAAGAAAATCGAATCTCCAAGGATCAGCGGAGCCCCCTTGATATCAACCATCCGTTCCAGCTCAGTACTGCCCTTGGGAGCGGCAACCCGGGAACTCCACAGCGGCGCACCGTTTTTCAGACGGAAGGCTTTTGCTTCGCCGCTGGCAAACCCGGCAAACACCGCTTCGCTGAAGATCAGTGGAGCAGCTGAACCTCTTAACGTCAGTGCCGGCTGCAACGCTTCCTGACGCCAGAGATACTGCCCGCTCTCAGCATCAAGCACGGTCAGACGATCATCAATGCTCTGCACAGCGACATAAAAGCCATCAGTAACCGGCGCACTGAGAATCTCGCTACTGACCCGCTCTCGCCAGAGTTCATCGCCATTTTCCTGGTTCAGGGCAATCACTTCACCATCCAGTGTCCCCAGCAGCACCATACCCGCTGCGGCACTGACACCACCACCAACACGGGTATTGAGTTTTTTCTTCCAGACTTCCTTTCCGGTATCACGCTCAAGGGCAAAAACTGTACCTTCTGCGCCAGAAACAAAGACTTTATCGCCATCCAGCGCGGGCTTCAGGCTTTCGAATCGCTTGCCAACCCCTTTGCCAACACCTCTGGACCACACTTCAACCAGCCTGACCTTTTCCTCAGTAATCGTCTGGAGAGGTTTGGCCGTTCTCACCTCCTCTTCATCCGATGAAAAAAGACTGCATGCAGAAAGTCCCAGCATCAGCAGAAGAATCAAAGAGCCTTTAAATAACCTCTCCATTTTGTTATCCCTCCTGAGGTGCCATTGCGGCCAGGTCGTCCAATTTGAGTTGCAGCAACGGACGATTCAGACCATTCTCCTGTGCGGCATCGACCGCTTTACGGTAAGCCATCTCGGCCTGCTTACGATCACCAACGGCAAGGTAAGCATCGCCTTTTGCTGACTCAACGGTTGACTCATAGGACTTGCCAGCATTCAGTCTGGTCAGGATATCAAGCGCCTGCTGACCATTCCCGGAAGACTCACTGATCAGCACCCTTGCCAGCCGGACACTGGCCATTGTCTGAATTTCAGCTGCGGGTTTCTGAGCCAGAACCCACTCCAGGGAAGCCCGGGCAGCACTTAACTGGTTATCCTGCACCTGCTGCTGAGCCAGAAAAAGCGTTGCAAACGCGGCATACTGACTGCTGCCATGATCCTTCTGCAATGAAGATACAACGTGACTTACCGTTGCTTTTTGCTCCTCAGTCAGCGGCGCTGAAAACGGGGCCTGTTGCTCCAGAGAGGACCCATTGGAAATAGTATCCAGCAAGTTCTGATAAAGCGATGAAGCTTCAGCAATTTCCTGCTGCTGCGTCTTCTGCCAGTACTGATAACCGGAAACCGCTGCCAGTGTCATGGCAACACCCAGCACAACCGGCTGACCATAGTCTTTCCATAGATTCTTGAGCAGTTGGACCTGCTCTTCATCAGATTGGTAACTCACCCTTTACTCCTGACTTCTTTCCTGAAGCCGTTAACAGTACGATCGCATCAACGAGCAGTTTACTGAACAGCAGTATTCTATAGTACTTTTTGCAAATGTCCGGCCACATCGGCGATTGGCAGCTGCTGTTGGGCATCGTCCGTCCTCAGGGATTTCACAGTAACCATCCCGGCACCCAACTCATCTTCGCCCAGAATGAGAGCATAGGCAGCACCACTGCGATCTGCACGTTTCATTTGTGCTTTAAAGCTGCCACCACCGCAATTCATCAGAATCTTCAGTTCCGGCAACCCATCACGCAGTCTTTCCACTAACGGAAGCGCTCTGTGGCCAACACCCTCACCGACAGCTACCACCGCTATATCCACCCGGTTAGAAACGGATTCCGGCAGTAACTGAAGCGTTTCCAGCATCAACACCAGGCGCTCAATGCCCATAGCAAAGCCTACGGCAGGTGTCGTCTTGCCACCCAACATCTCAACCAGCGCATCATAACGACCGCCGGCACACACAGTACCCTGGGCACCCAGGCTTTCTGTCACCCATTCAAAAACGGTTCTGCCATAATAATCAAGGCCGCGCACCAGCCTGGGATTCACACGATAAGCAACACCCGCCTCATCCAGAATCTGTTTTAACTGCGCAAAGTGTTCCCGTGACTCTTCATCCAGATAGTCGAACAGCTCGGGGGCACCGGCAACAATTCTCTGCGTGTTTTGATCTTTACTATCGAGAATTCTCAGCGGGTTAATGGTCAGGCGACGACGGCTGTCATCATCCAGCTCTGACTCATAATCCATGAGATAAGTCACCAGAGCTTCACGATAACGGATACGGGCTTCCAGAGTACCCAGAGTATTCAGCTCCAGCGTGACATGCTTTGACAGACCAAGCTTCTGCCAGAACCGTGCCGTCATCATGATCATTTCCGCATCAATATCCGGACCTGTCATACCATAGGCTTCAACACTGATCTGGTGAAACTGGCGATAACGGCCTTTTTGCGGCCGCTCATAGCGGAACATCGGGCCAGAAGTCCACAACCGCTGAATCTGGTTGTAAAACAGACCCTGCTGAATACCTGCGCGAACAACTCCGGCAGTGGCCTCAGGACGAAGGGAAAGCTTGTCACCATTGCGATCTTCAAAGGTGTACATCTCTTTCTCAACAATATCCGTACCAGAGCCAATGCCCCGACTGAACAGAGCAGAGCTTTCCACAATCGGAACCCGGATTTCCTGATAACCATAAGTGGTCAGGACAGAGCGTACCTGCTGCTCAAGGTACTGCCAGACAGGGGTCTGTTCGGGAAGAATATCATTCATCCCACGGATGGCTTGAAGCTGCTTGCCCAAGTTCAAATGTCCTCTACCAAAAAACACCACATAACTTCACCCGGTTCGCCAGGAACAGGAGATTTGGCGGTTCGCAATAAAAAGTAGGCAACTATAACCGTTAACGCCTTTGTGTGACAATCCCACAGCCCTCCCATTAGAGAATGTCCATCGCTGCGGGGAGTTTCTTCACTGAAAGGACATAGTTTTAAGGACTATTGGTTTAACCCTGATCACTGCCTGTTAACAAGACACTGGCCACCCGGGTATTCGAGCTGGGTTTGGCTACCGGCTCGCCATCCAGCAGGATACTGTCCACACCAGGGGTATTACCGAACCGCAAATTCACTGGAGGAAAAACATCAAGATTAATGGAAGAACCGGCTTTCTGCACGGTTGAAATCAGCACTTCACCGGTGGCATCCTTGATTTCAACCCAGCAATCTTCTGAGAAATTAATAACAAGAGGTTTGATCGGATCAACAATCGGTGAATTGGGCTCATCTGCCGTATTAACAACCTCAGAACTGGCCATGGCAATTGGAAGAACCTCTGGCCCGGCCTCTTTCAGAACAGGCTCATCTTTTTCCAGGCCTGGTTCTTCTTGTACAATTGCGGTGTCATCAGCTGGAACAGCCTCTTCTCCCACGCTTTCGCTAATTTCCGCAACAGAGGGGACAGAGACAACACTGGCATCAGTCACCAGAGGCTCAGGCACATCATCAGATACCTCTTCGATAATGGCCACCTCGACCACTGGCTCAATACCCAGCCAGCTATTCCAAAGGTAATAACCAAACCCTCCCAGCGACACAAGCAGCAAAAGCGCAAGCGCATATACCGGAGAAGGCGCACTGTGAGCTCGCAGCGGCTTCAACTTCCTGGAACCTTGTAAACGCGGAGATTCCAGCCCATCAACACCCATAAAATGGTCAAAGTCCTTAACCAGATCTTCGCCATTAAGCCCCACCAGTTTCGCATAATTACGAATATAGCCACGGACAAATGCCGCCTGCGGCAGCATATCAAACGTGCTCTCCTCAATGGCCTTAACATAACTTTCAGTAATCTTCAGGCTTTCAGCCACTTCAAGGATAGATAGCCCCTGACTGTTACGGGCCCGGGCAAGCACAGCGCCGGGAGCAAACGCCTGAATAGCTTCTTCCTGCTGAGTATCCTGTTCACTCATAACCCAATCGACTCCGATAATGCTTCAGCTCTACAGAGCCGGGATACAACCTTTCCAGCTGCAAAGCATAACCTGCCGCTTTATCCTGATCCCGGTTTGCCCTTGCCAACTCAATACCCAGTAACAAGCTGCGAGGAGTCTGCTCAGCCGACCCGGCAAAGGCCTGGTAATGCTGCCACCCTGTGTAGAGATTGCCTTGCTCTTTGTAGATAGCGGCAAGCTCCAGATTAGCCCTTGGCAAGTTATTGTTCAGACGAAGAGCCCGGGTAAAGTGATCAACCGCCAGGGAAGACCGGCCCATTCGCAAGGCAACAATCCCGAGGTTTTCAAAGGTTCGGCTGCGCTGGGAATAAGCAACATCTCCGGAAGCCAGTTCAAACTGGCGATAAGCGTCCTGAAGCCGGTTTTTGGAGAACAGGAAAGCACCGAAGTTATTGCGTATGTCCGAGGCATCAGGGTCAATGGCCAGCGCCTTGTTGAACGCCTGCTCGGCAAGCTGATCTTCCCCCTGACGCTGATAAGCCATACCCAGCATGCCATGAACACTGGCCGAATAAGGTTCAATCTCAAGGGCTCTTTCCAGCGGCCTTACTGCCTTCTCCGAATAACCTTCCTGGAGATAACCCCTGGCAAGATTCATATAGTCCACCACTGCCCTGTTCTCATTAACAGGCCGACTGTCAGTGGTGACACAGCCTGTCAGTGCCAGAGATACAGAAAACAATAGTGCAATGGGCCTCAATTTAACTCCCATGCTGACCCCCACATTTGCAATTTATAAATATATCCGGGACGCTGTTGAGAGTAGCAACCTCCGGAAGCCTGTCAGATGGCAGATACATCCCGAACAGCTTATACCTGTCTGGCTGCTATGTAGCGCTCACTGCGCCGGGTCTTATCCATTACATTGCCCACTAACTGACCGCAGGCAGCGTCAATGTCATCACCTCTTGTCTTTCTTACGGTGACATTAAAACCAGCCAGCTGCAAACTTTCCTGAAACCGTCTCACTGCATTATTGCTGGGTCTTTCATACCCTGAATGAGGAAATGGATTGAACGGAATAAGGTTTATCTTACAGGGCAGATCTTTCAGCAAAGCAATCAACTGCTGCGCCTGTTCAGGTTGATCATTCACGCCGGCAAGCAACGTATACTCGATCGTAACGACCCGCTTACTGTCCGTCAAACTGTTCATGTAATGATGTATGGCATCCAGCAGCTGATCCAGCGGATACTTCCGGTTGATCGGCACCAGCTGGTTTCTCAGCTCATTATTTGGTGCATGCAGTGACACTGCCAGGGAGACATTAGACACTTCACTTAACTTTCTCAGCGCAGGAACAACACCGGATGTGCTCAACGTCACCCGCCGTTTGGAAAGTCCATAGCCAAGGTCGTCCATCATCAGGTCCATGGCATCAACGACATTATCGAAGTTCATCAATGGCTCGCCCATACCCATCATAACCACATTGGTAATGGATCGATCCATCCTGGCCGGCACATTGCCAAAATGGCGGGCTGCAACCCATACCTGACCAATGATTTCCGCCACCGTCAGGTCAGAGTTAAAGCCCTGCTTACCCGTAGAACAGAAACTGCAATCCAGGGAACAGCCTGCCTGGGAGGAGACGCA
Source organism: Thalassotalea sp. G20_0 (assembly GCF_017744175.1). Classification (NCBI taxonomy): domain Bacteria; kingdom Pseudomonadati; phylum Pseudomonadota; class Gammaproteobacteria; order Alteromonadales; family Colwelliaceae; genus Thalassotalea; species Thalassotalea sp. G20_0. Next base: position 265,987 of record NZ_JAGHQV010000001.1, read on the forward strand.
CAGCGTTCCACGTCCATTTTCAGGAATAAATACCGTTTCAACACAGCTGCCACTGGCCACCCGCACAACCCACTTACAGGTTCCATCCTCAGAAAAATGGCTGCTGACCACCTCAGGACCGCGAATTTCAGCATTGGCCTTAAGCCGCTCACGAAGGGATTTACTGATGTTGGTCATCTCATCGAAATTATCAACCCGATGATGATGAATCCACTTCAAAACCTGCTCAGCACGGAATTTTTTCTCACCAATAGTAAGAAAGAAGGCTTCCATTTTTTTTCGTGAAAGCCCCAGCAAATTGACCTTGGCTGCCTGAGTGGACAGCTCGCCAGCCGGTTCACTGGCCTGATCGATGGATGGCTCGATCAATTCTGACATCTTATTAATACCTCAAAGCCATCAGAAGGGCTGCCTCCTGATGGCTTATATTCTCATGTTCACCCCGAACACGGTCAGACCAGGGCAAACTGACAATTTGCCAGCGGGCTGATTCCGTTAACGTGTTCTGGGGCAAATCTCCGAACCTTCGAAGAAGTAGGCCACTTCACGCTCAGCAGATGCTACTGAGTCAGATCCATGAACCGCATTTTCATCGATGGTCTCTGCAAAATCAGCCCGAATCGTGCCTTCAGCAGCTTCCTTCGGGTTAGTAGCGCCCATCAGCTCACGATTCAGGACAACAGCATTCTCGCCCTCAAGGACGGATACCACAACAGGCCCTGACGTCATAAAAGCAACCAGGTCCTGATAAAATGGACGCTCTTTGTGCTCAGCGTAGAAACCACCCGCCTGCTCGTCAGTAAGATGAATCATCCTGGTCGCTACAACCTGCAAACCGGCCTGCTCAAAACGAGCAAGAATTTTACCGATGACACTCTTGGCTACTGCATCAGGTTTTATAATGGATAAAGTGCGCTCTACCGCCATTACGATCTCCAGATTGTCATTTTCGTGCCCTTTCGGGATTGTTATTACTTATTAAAAACGTACGACTCTCTCAGCTTTCCATGTCTTGGCTCAGGCTGTCCGTAGCAGGAGTTCTGGCAGCATTGTATACAATAGAGTCGATAGTGTCAGTTCTTTCAGCCTCAACGCCAAAAAATCACTCTTCAGACTCTTCAATCCAGGCCATCTGTATGGCCTCAAGCACCTTTTCACCACAACGTTCAGGATCATCTTCAAAACTGTCCAGCGCCAAAACCCAGCTTCTCAGATCGACAAAATTGACATACCGCGGATCCACATCCGGATAAGCCTCATAAAGCTCAATGGCAATATCATAAACATCTGCCCACTTTAAACTCATTGTCTCACTCCATGATCATTGCGCTGTTCTGTTCGGGAAAACCGCAAACAGACCAGCAACCGACATCAACGACGTTCAGAAACCTGGTTAATGGTGTACTTGGGAATCTCTACCACCAACTCCTCATCACCCACCACAGCCTGACAGCTCAGTCGGGACTCAGGTTCAAGTCCCCAGGCCTTGTCCAGCATATCTTCTTCGAGTTCATCCGGCTCTTCCATGCTGTCGAAGCCCTCTCTGACAATGACATGGCAGGTTGTACAGGCACAGGACTTTTCACAGGCGTGCTCAATTTCAATTCCATTCTGTAAAGCTGCGTCACACACTGTGACTCCGGGCTCAACTTCGAGAACAGCACCTTCCGGGCACAACTCATCGTGAGGTAGAAAAACGATACGAGTCATTCAGAACTCCTCCAAATCATCTAACTTCTGTCCGGAAAGAGCCTGACGAATACCCTGGTTCATTCGACGGGCAGCAAATTCTTCACTGGACTTGGCAATACGTTCAATTTCACGGGCAATGGACTTGGCATCACCGATCTTACGGCACTGTTTCAGCGACTCAACATCTGCCAGCAATGAACTGTATTCATCTTGATCAAGCAGTGTTTGACCATCCTTATCCAGCGCAACTACCAGCGCCTCAACAACCCGGTCAGCCTCAACCTGCTGCTCAAGCAGCGCCCTTGCATCACGATCATCACCGGCATGGGCAAACGAATCTTTCAGCATTCGGGAGATATCAGAATCACTGAGACCATAAGAAGGTTTCACCTGAATACTGCTCTTAACCCCGGTGGACAACTCCTCTGCTGCAACACTGAGCAAACCATCCGCATCCACTTGAAAGGTCACACGGATTTTAGCACCGCCCGCAGGCATAGCGGGAATTCCACGCAACTCAAACCGGGCAAGGGAGCGATTATCACGAATCAACTCTCGCTCCCCCTGGAAGACATGAATAGCCATAGCCGTCTGACCATCCTTGTAAGTGGTAAATTCCTGGGCCCGACTGACCGGAATAGTGGTATTGCGATGAATCACCTTTTCCATCAGGCCGCCCATGGTTTCCAGCCCCAGGGAGAGCGGAATAACATCCAGCAGCAGCATATCTTCTGCCGATTTATTACCAGCCAGAACATTAGCCTGAAGAGCTGCACCAACGGCTACGACCCGATCAGGGTCAATGGAGGTCAACGGTTGCCTGCCGGAAAATTCCTCAACCCTTTCTCGAACCCTTGGCATGCGGGTAGACCCCCCCACCATAACCACTTCATCAATCTCATTCGCCTTCAGCCCGGCATCCCGAAGGGATCGCTTGAATGCCCGAATAGTACGATCAATCAAGGGATCTACCAGTTCGTTAAACTGCGCACGGGACAGCCGGCCACGCCACTCACCAAAGTTGACTTCCACTTCAGATCCGGCGGTCAACGATTCCTTAACCCGACAAGCCTCAACCATCGCTTCCCGAAGCTGCAATGGGTTAATTGAGGACTCATCAACCCCCGCCTCACGAAGCATCCAGCGTGCCACCAGACGGTCAAAGTCGTCACCACCCAGGGCAGTATCCCCGCCGGTGGCCATCACTTCAAATACGCCTTTTTCCAGACGCAAAATCGAGATATCAAAAGTGCCACCACCAAGGTCGTAGACAGCGATAATGCCTTCACCACCCTGATCCAGACCATAGGCAACGGCTGCCGCAGTGGGCTCATTCAGCAGACGATACACCTTCAGCCCTGCAAGCCTGGCAGCATCTTTGGTTGCCTGTCGCTGGGCATCATCAAAATACGCCGGTACAGTAATCACGGCACCATCCAGATCACCACCCAGCGTCTCTTCTGCACGACCAACCAGGGAACGGAGAATCTCGGCAGACACTTCAACCGGGCTGACGTCACCACGCCGGGTTCTGATAAACGGCATTCCTTCGCTTTTTCCCAAAGCGTCGGTTACAAACCGGTAAGGCAACACACCGCCAAGGGCATCAACATCCTCAAGCCCTCGCCCCATCATGCGCTTAGCAGACACAATGGTATTGCCCGGGTCAATCAGCGCACTGGCTTTTGCGCTGCTGCCAACATCAACCCCCTGTTCGCCATAGTGAACAACAGAAGGCAAGGTATGATGACCATCGATATCAGGAAGCGTCTCAGCAGCACCTGATCGAACAGCAGCAACCAGGGAGTTGGTAGTTCCCAGGTCAATGCCTACAGCACGCTTGTATTGATGAGGTTCCGGAGCCTGTCCCGGCTCGGAAATCTGCAGTAACGCCATATCTGCCTCTTCTCTTCCTGATTAATCGTCCAACAACTCGGATTCCAGCTGTTCCAGTTCAGCCGCCAGCTTTACCATGAACTGCATCTTTCTGACAACCGTTTCTGCCTGCTCAAGATCCTGCTCAGTTCCAGATACCCAGAAGCCTTCAAACTGCTGAAGATATCGAAGAATATCTGCATCCACCTGACTGGCCAACCTCTCAACTTCCTGCTCAGGATTTGATGCAGAACTGATATCCGCGACAGTCTCACGCAACTCCATCTGCTCCATCAGAAATCCGGAATCCATAATGGTGTTGCGCTCCATATCAACATCACGGCCTGCCAGCTTCAACAAATAGATCGCCCTGGGCAACGGCTGCTTCAGCGTATTAAAAGCCTCATTAACATGGGAAGCATACTGGATAGAGATACGCTGCTGACGCTCATCATCCCCGGCAAACCGGTCAGGATGAACTGCCCGCTGCAACGCACGGTACTGACTGGACAGGCGTTGCAAATCAACCTGGCAGGAAACAGGCAACTCAAAAAGCTCAAAATAGTTTTTGGTTAAATCAACCACAATGCAATCTATTCCCAAGTCAGAAATGACAAACCCTGAGCATTCAACTGTAAAAAAGAACACCCCTTAAACAAATAAGGCCCGACCAGTGGAAACCAGCCGGGCCGGAAGGCAAATCAAAAGTGTCAGCCAACTTCTGTAACAATATTAACGAAGCCGGAAGGCTTAAAAATTACCGTCAGCCAGCATCAGCAACATTAAAGCTTTCACCGCAACCACACTCACTGGCAGCATTCGGATTGTTAAACTGCAAACCTTCGTTGAGCCCTTCCTTTACCAGGTCCAACTCTGTGCCATCCAGATAAACCAGACTTTTCGGGTCAACAAACACTTTGACTTCGTGATCTTCAAAAACCAGATCATCCTCATCAACTACATCCACAAATTCCAGGACATAGGCCATACCAGAGCATCCCGAAGTACGTACACCCAGCCTTATGCCGAGTCCCTTGCCTCTGCGGGAAAGCTGCCCTTTGATGTGACGGGCAGCCGCAATGGTTACGGTAATTGCCATTTAAAACTCCATCCACTTCCGGGAAACCAAACGACTCCACCGGCTATATTCCTGCACTATTTAAAGACAGTACTTCTGCACATGAATACCCAGAACCGCATCAGGCAGCTGGAGCTGCGTCATCATGCTTCTGCTTGGCCCGATAGTCATCGATTGCCGCCTTGATAGCATCTTCAGCCAGCACAGAACAGTGAATTTTAACCGGTGGCAGTGCCAGCTCTTCGGCAATATCTGTATTCTTGATGGTTGCCGCTTCATCCAGCGTCTTGCCCTTCATCCACTCGGTTGCCAGAGAACTGGAAGCAATAGCAGAGCCACACCCATAGGTTTTGAAGCGCGCGTCTTCGATAACGCCTTCATCATTAACCTGAATCTGAAGACGCATAACGTCCCCACAGGCTGGAGCACCCACCATTCCAGTGCCCACGCTTTGAGAATCCTGGTCAAGCTTACCTACGTTGCGTGGATTCTCGTAGTGATCGATAACCTTTTCGCTGTATGCCATTTTTCTCTCCTCTGAAGTTTTGTTTGTGACAAAACTTCATAAAAAATCAGTGTGCGACCCATTCAACCTGACTGAGGTCAACGCCATCTTTGTACATATCCCATAGCGGTGACAGCTCTCTCAGTTTTGCAACCGCTTCTCTGATCTCTGCTACGGCATGATCCACTTCAGCCTCTGAAGTAAAGCGCCCCAGACTGATCCTCAGGGAACTATGAGCCAGCTCATCACTCAAGCCCAGAGCCCTCAGCACATAAGATGGCTCAAGGCTGGCGGAGGTACATGCCGAGCCAGAGGAGATAGCAAGGTCCTTCAGGGACATCATCAGAGACTCCCCTTCAACAAAGGCAAAGCTGATATTCAAAATACCCGGAACCCGCTGCTCAAGAGAGCCATTAACATGAACCTCTTCCAGGTCGGACAGCTGGGAAAGCACTCGATCTTTCAACACAGCCAGACGCGCTCTTTCTGAATCCATCTCCGCAGCAGCAATACGGCATGCCTCACCCATACCAACGATCTGGTGAGTGGCCAGAGTACCGGAGCGCATACCCCGCTCATGACCGCCACCGTGCATCTGGGCTTCCAGGCGAATTCGGGGCTTGCGGCGCACATAAAGGACACCAATACCTTTAGGGCCATAGAGTTTATGGGCAGAAATGGACAACAGATCAACTTTCATCGTTTCCATATTCAATGGAATTTTGCCAACACTTTGTGCTGCATCCACATGAAAGACGATCTTGCGTGAACGGGTCAGATCACCAATGGCTTCAATATCGTTGATCACACCAATCTCATTATTGACGTGCATCAAACTCACCAGAATGGTGTCATCACGCAGGGCATTTTCCACCATTTCAGGCGTGATCAGGCCATCGCTGTCAGGGTCCAGGTAGGTGACTTCAAACCCTTCCCGCTCCAGCTGACGGCAAGGGTCCAGTACCGCCTTATGTTCAATTCGGGAGGTGACAATGTGCTTGCCCTTTTTGCTGTAAAAATGAGCAACACCTTTGATGGCCAGATTATCGGATTCAGTAGCGCCGGACGTCCAGACAATCTCTCTTGGATCAGCATGAATAAGATCGGCAACCTGACGACGGGCATCTTCAACAACCTCTTCAGCACGCCAGCCGAAAACATGGGAGCGGGAGGCCGGGTTACCGAAATTACCTTCAAGAGAGAGGCACTGAATCATCTTCTCAGCCACTCGCGGGTCAACCGGCGTTGTTGCGGAATAATCGAGATAAATAGGTAATTTCATCTGGTACATCTCCAGGCGGTCAGTACGCTCAATACCCTTGATTCGCAAAGGGTTAAAATCATCATGCCACTACACACGCATCTTTTTAAAAGCTCTGTAAAAAGATGCCTTACAGGATGGTGTCAGCGGCAATTTTGTTGTCTTGCTGCTCATCCTGACGAATAGCAACACTTTGCACTTCCCTGCGCGCAACAAGATCAGCGAGGCTGATCCCTCCAAGAAACGAATGAATCTGCTCACTCAGGTCCTGCCACAAGTGATGGGTCAGACAGGTTACACCTTTCTGGCAACCGCCTGCTCCCTTGCACTTTGTAGCGTCTACGGACTCATTAACAGCATCGATCACCTGGGCAACATAAATAGCTTCAGCACCACGACTGAGTCGGTAGCCTCCCCCGGGCCCCCGCACACTGCAAACCAGATCACCACGACGTAGCTTGGAAAACAGCTGTTCCAGGTAAGAGAGAGAGATTTCCTGACGATCCGATATATCTGCGAGAGAAACCGGCCCCTGATCGGAATGAAGTGCCAGATCCAGCATGGCGGTCACCGCATAACGTCCTTTGGTCGTCAATCTCATACAGCATCTCTCTTGCTATTCAGGCAGAGTTATCACTCTTTATCCGTTCATGATCACCTTAAGCCCATGATTCTTAACTGTGACTCCCCGGACAGAAGAATATTTACAGACTCAAGGTACTTGCGATGCATTATGAAATACCTTAGCAAAATAGTCAACTATTAGCGATAAAACTTAAACGAATTGTCAAATAAATCGGAGATAAAAAAGATGTTAAAAAGCAAATTAATATAATTTTTCGGCATTTTATAGAAAGCAGTTCCAACTTTCAAAGACACTTTTCCCAGTAGCCGGCACACCACAATTGACCAGCAAATTCCCCTCCAGCAGAGTTAGTTTCACTGACAAAAGCGTTAACCAGGGATCTTTTAGAGAAAATACTTGTCAAAAATTGAGACTCCCGCACAAAGGAATCAACCGAGAACCATTATTTACCCAAGGATTGCAACAATGGATACTCAATTCTACACAGCCCTGATCCAAAGCTATTCTGCACAACTCGAGCAACGCCTTTTAGACGATACATATCGACTGGACACTGAAAACACATGCCTGATAAGCAATAGAAGAAAGGTTATCTGCATTGTCAACGAAGAGATTGGCGAACACAAAAACAGCCCACTCAATCTAGCGCTTGCGAAGGCATTTTACGACAAACTCCCTCCACAGATTAAAACCCTCGCGCAACTCAGGGTTGCACCGCACAACGCCAGCAAATCCCTGATCAGGCCAGCCAATGATGCAACACTAAAAGAAAAATACCCGACTCCAGGCCCACAAACGGCATCAGCCAATGCATCATCCAGATCTGAAAACCTGCTGACGGATGAACACTACAAAAGACTTAAAAGCCTTCTGGAAAACCAGACAGATAGTGCGTACTTTAACGATGATGCCGAAGCCATCACATCGCTGGATGGGCAAATTCACTACATGCCCGGAAAAAACGGTGAGTTCAAAATAGATTTAACCTGTGCCAAACTACCATATTACAGAGCCATAAAAGAACATTACACTGAATGGGCAACAGCAACATCTGCCACCCAATGGGACAAATCTGCGTTACGGGGCAAAGATAAGACCTTTCCCAAGAAACATGCCAAGGCAACACCAGGTTTGCTAAAAGCATCTATACCGCACACGCCTCACAAAAAACCTCTTGCAACACGCAAAACCTCACTCATCAAACAAAAGCCCCTTGAACCGCGTGAATATCAAAGCGAAAAAAAACTGACACGACCGACAATGACTGCTGCACAACCCCCTTCAGGGAAGGTGCAATGGCAAATCCAACAATTCCTGGACAATATCGATGCTGAAATTGATCTGATAAACATTCCCGGCCCTGATAATGCTTCTCGCTGGGACCCCGAGACAAAATCACGTATTCGCAGCGCACTCAAAAATACATTTGCTCTCTACCGCGAGCAATTCAAAAGCGGTCAATGGTGCAATACCACTCAGAAACTGCAGAATGATTTAGACAAATTAAAAGAAATGCAAAGAAGCATGTACCATGCAGCCAGATCACCCGACGCAAAACCAGAAGACCTTCCCCTGAAAGGGATTAAAAACAGAGACTATGATTGCCTGCCAATCTCACAAAATCAGTGTGAAATACATAACCAGAATTATCTCTTTTTCGTCACTGCCTACCAGCTTATTGGCGAGGATGCTCTTTGCCCGGAAACACACCCTATACCGAACGAAGAGATTAAAGAAAAACGTAGAATTCAAAATAGCCTTAGAAATCTTCGTAAGGAACTGGCAGATCTTGAAAGTCTAATAAGACAAACAGCTATCGACAATAAAGAAAAACGTGCCACTATTGAAGACCTAAAAAAGAAAGACCCAGTAGCCTATAAAAAAAAGATAGATGAAAAAGCAGAGTCTATTTTTCTTAATGAACTACTCCTACCGGGACATGAACAAGATTTAGCCAAGTTGGAAGATACACTGCATCGTGAGGAAGAAAGAATAAAAGATATAGAAAGCAAAGAACGTGCAAAAGCTATTAACCTGGCCAATGACTGGAGCAGCTTCTATAAATACCAACTATCAACAAAACAAACAGACAATCGCACCAGACACCTTCCAGAGAAATTTAATAATCACATTGATCGTGGAAACACTTTCCCTGCATGGTTATTTGGTATTCCAAATGAGCTAAACGTAAATTATGACATCATTCCCAAATCATCAATGGCAAAGGTATTGCAACAGAATTGGACGGCTGTCTGTGTCGACCAGAATGCTAAACATTTCTGCACACTGGTAAAACGAACCGATGGATCAATAGCCGAACTCAGTGACAGTTGTGTCAACCCAAAAAGATTTCCAAATGTGCAAGCGATGATTGCGTACTTCATCGACCCAGACTGCAAATTTGGAATACGAATCCAAAAGGATTGAGAATAGTCAACACGAAGTTAAGATTAACAACGCCAGTCGTCAAAATGGCTATCGCTGGCTATGCAGGGATATTACTGAGGAAAGATAAAAATCTGGTAGTCGGTACTGGACTTGAACCAGCGACCCCCACCATGTCAAGGTGGTGCTCTACCAACTGAGCTAACCGACTGAAGTGCCGCGCATATTATCAATACTTCTAAAAAATGCAATACCTTTGCCGCAACAATTTCAGCAGAAAATGCTGCGGCAATGTTTCAGGAACTGCTCACGGGACCGGAACAATTATTCTGAAACAAAGCACCACTTGCAACCCGCTCAAACCAGGAAAAAAGCCAGATCATCACCGGAAAGCCAGTCAGATTAAACTCACAGCTATGGTAGCGATGAAGTAATTTCCTCTTTCACAGGTGCAAAGTCTTCTTTCTTTAACTCTGGCAATGGCCGCACCTTACACTCAAGACCATGGTCTTTTAACACCTGGCACAAAGTATCAAAGCGGGAATCCACTTCATGGAGATGATCCAGCATGGCCGAGATGGCATGGGCGGTAGGGTCAGGCATTTCAGATGTGACGGCATAGGCATCAAACCCCATTTTCTCCGCCATCTTTTCCGCATTGGCATGACGGCGCTCACCGCTGCCATCCGCCACCTCCGGCTTCTTTACAATCCTGCCGGGAATACCAACCACGGTTGCCCCCGGTGGCACTGCACGCACAACCACCGCATTTGATCCAACCCTGGCTCCCTCTCCGACCACAAATGGTCCAAGCACTTTTGCGCCAGCTCCCACAACAACGCCATTAGCCAACGTCGGGTGCCGCTTACCCTGGTTAGCCGGATGTTCCTTGCCCTTATTGGGAGAAGTTCCTCCCAGCGTCACACCATGATAAAGAGTGACATCATCGTGTATGACCGCCGTTTCACCAATAACAACCCCCATACCATGATCGATAAAAAAGCGTCGACCAATGGTAGCGCCCGGATGTATCTCAATACCGGTTAACCAGCGATTAAATGTTGACAGCATGCGCCCCAGCCAGAAAAACCCCGACGTCCAGAGTTTGTGCGACACCCTGTGCAGCAATAACGCGTGCAACCCGGGGTAGTTGGTAACCACCTCGAAGGTATTCCGTGCCGCCGGATCCCGATCCATTACTGTTTTAATATCTTCTTTTATTCGCTCAAACATGGTCTGCGCCTGTCTGTTATTATCCCTGCCCTGCTCATTCTGTTTCTTTCGAGGCAAGACATCGCTGGGTTTCTGACAGAACCCCCCGAAGAATACTCAGCTCAACACGATCCGGACGAACCCGCCCATAAAGGCGACGCAATTTGGCCATAATCTTCTCGTGGCTGCTGTGATCGAGAAAACCAATCTCCAGCAACACCTGGTACAGATGATCATAGTAACGCTCCATATCCTCCATATTTGCCAACTCATGGCTGCGGGGCTCGGGCATCTCAAGGGCATCGGCACTGAGCAACTGCATCATCCGCAACTCGTAACAGAGTACCTGTACCGCCGCCCCGAGGTTGAGAGAGCTGAATTCTTCATTGGTTGGGATATGCACCTGCAGATGACAGCGTCGCAACTGTTCATTGGTCAGGCCTTTATCTTCCCGGCCAAAAATCAGGGCGACCTTATGGGTCACTGCTTCGTCAATAATACTCCGGGCGCATGTTCGGGGGTCCACCAGCGGGAGAGAAACACCTCTTACCCTGGCGCTGGTACCCACCACAAACTGACAATCCGCCAGAGCCTCATCCAATGTTGCACAAACCCTGGCATTTCTCAGGAGATCGTCAGCGCCAGAAGCCAGCGCTGTTGCAGTGCCTGATGGAAAGTCATCCGGCGCGACCAGACACAACTGGCTTAACCCCATGGTTTTCATGGCACGGGCGGCAGCCCCGATGTTACCGGGATGGGAAGGATTGACCAGCACTATGGAAATGTTCTCGGAAAAATTGTCGAGCACCGCAGGAATCTCTAGCTTCATGTAGTATCAGCCAGTCAGTGTACTCAAATTACGGCCAATGCCAAGCTTATAGTAAAACTACCGACAGGCAGACACACATACTCCATTGCAAGTTAAAGTTCATCCTGTCAGAATGCGCCCCCACTTTTTCGTGAAAATGTTGCCACTCTCTGAAAGACAGTCATTTTCACAGCCCAGGATACAATCGGTTCGTTGAATCCGGTACAATCCCTTTCCCAAACGATCTTTCACATTTCAGATGTAATTAAGCCTATGCAACCGATGGTTAATATGGCGCTGCGTGCAGCACGCCAGGCTGGCGAAATCATAGCCCGCGCCTACAAAGATCTTGATCACGTTAATATCGAATTCAAAAGCCGTAACGACTTTGTAACTGAGGTGGATAAGGCTGCTGAGAAGGCTATTATCGCCTCTCTGAGCAAAACCTACCCTGACCATGGCTTCTACGGTGAAGAAAGCGGACACCGTGAAGGCAAGGGTGAAGGTAAAGATTACCTCTGGATCATCGACCCGCTTGACGGCACCACCAACTTCATCAATGGCATCCCTCATTTTGCGGTTTCCATTGCGGTTCAATACCGCGGACGCCTTGAACACGCCGTTATTCTCGACCCGCTCAAAGAGGAAGAATACTGTGCCAGCCGTGGCCACGGTGCCATCCTGAACAGCAAACGCATTCGCGTTGGCAACCGGAGAAATCTGGACGGCGCACTGATCGGTACCGGCATCCCATTCATGAACCCGGGCATCAACCACCTGGACAGCTACCTGAACATGATGAGAAGCCTGCTGGGGGATACTGCTGGTATCCGTCGCGCTGGCTCTGCAGCTCTCGACCTGGCTTATGTGGCTGCCGGTCGTCTGGATGCGTTCTGGGAAATCGGCCTGCAGGACTACGATATGGCAGCAGGCGTACTGATGATTCAGGAAGCTGGCGGACTGGTTGGTGACTTCAAAGGTGGCCACACCTACATGAAGAACAACCAGATCGTTGCCGGTAACAGCGGCTGTTTCAAAGAGGTGTTGAAGCGCATAAGACCTTTCGTAACTGAAGGTATGTTTCGCTACTGAACCCTGCCCATAATCCCTATCTGTAATTGAAAGCAGAGTGAGGCTAAGTCGCCTCACTTTTCTAGATATCCGTTTCATCCATCGTCCTGAACACCAGATGTACGGGAAACAGACGGGGAAGAAAATCAGCCCCTCCCTCTTCATCTTCATCTTCGTCCTCTGTCGCCGTGACCAGCGTGAGCAATTTTCCTTCTCCCACCCCCCGCAGAGATTGCTTGGTATGGGCATCCAGCACAGATACCATGGCGCGGTCATAGAACGTACCATCGTAATTAATCATGGTATCAAAATCGTCAACAATCACCGCATAATGACAATCCGGCTTGGCCTGATGATTGCGCCGCTCAGCAAAAACATCATTCAGCGGCCTGGTGCGATCCCTGGATTTGACCACATCGGCGGCCGACACGTAGCTGCAAAACGCACCAAACTCATGGTTCGCCAGGGCAGCCAGTGTTGATTTACCGCTACCCGGAGGCCCTATGATAAGGATACGCATGGTAGAGCAGGAATCATCCTGCTTAAAATCAGCCAGTGTCATCTTAAGCTCACTGACCATTTCTGGTGAATAACACTCATAGTCGAAGGTTTTCCCCGCCAGGGACATGAAATTACTTTTCCCAAACTGCGGCTGAACCCGGGTAAAAGCCCATTTGAAATCAGCCATACTGACATCCAGTGTCGCTAATTGACTGAGCGCCTGAGGACAAAAAAAAGTGTCACTCTCTGCCAACCCCTGCCCCCTGCGCAGAGCCGATTGCATGGCCTTCTCCACCAGGGATCCAAGTTCAGCACCACTGAAGCCGACGGTATTTTTCGCCAGCTCTTCAAGAGAGACATCCGGATTCAACATCCCGCCATCCGACAGATTCCTGGTCTGAATCTTTAAAATCTGAAGACGCTGGTCGCCTTCTGGCAAATTAAACTTCATCTGCATATCCATGCGCCCGGGGCGCATCACGGCCGGGTCAATCAGGTCTGGCCGATTGGTTGTGCCGAACACAATCAGGCCACTTTGCACATTAACGCCATCCATGCAGGTCAAAAACTGATTAACGACTTTATCCCCGATGCCATTATCGCCCGCCCTCCCCCTGGCCGGTAGCATCGAATCAATTTCGTCAATTAACACCAGACGAAGACTCTGTTTATTTTCCAGGCCGTCATCGGAAAAAATCGCCCTGACGCGCTGCTCAGAATCACCGACATACTTGGTAAAAACCTCCGGCCCGGAAATGATTTGGGTCGAGACAGTAAAGCCGTTTTCCCTGAGCAAGGACTCAATAACCCGGATAAACAGCGTCTTACCCGTACCCGGAGGCCCCGAAAGAATACCGCCCCTGGTCAGTTGACATTTCATGGCATTTTTCAGCTTATCCGGCACTAGTCGTGGACTGATAAACGCATCTATAAACTGTCGAATAGCCTCGTTCGCACCACCAATACCGTAAGCTTCACCATTATAGTCAAACTTTTCCGCAAGCTTCTTGATATCTATGGCCGCAGGAATATCAGTAATGTTCAGCTTTTTTCTTAAACTGGCATTGACGGTAATACTCGAAACCCGGGCATCCCTGGCCAGCAGGCCAACAGTAGACTCCCGGACATCTCCAGAGGATCTGAGCGTTACACTGGCAACCAAAAGATGGTTACCATCCTTGAATAAATAGGATCGTGAGTCCTGCAGTGGACAACCGGAACGGTGACACATTCGCAGAAATGCCCCTGAAATAGCCTGCCAGGACTTAATTACTGGCTCGCGCCCACCGGGGCCCCGGGGAGCACTTTTGACAGTCGTGAGAAGCTGAATATGGAGCGCCACTGAATCCCAGCAGTCATCAGTGACAACCACTGGCGTTAAATCAATCGTCATCTCAGAGGAAGGCAGTTGGCAGTTACTTCTCATCACCTGCGTTAAATAGGCTGTTTCAGGCGCAACATCATTTCGTTTCAATACTTTTACCACCTGGGTGGAGCCATTTCTGCCATTCAAACACGCATAGGTAGAATCAAGTGGTGTTCCATTTGCCACAATCACACTGTTCGGTTCTGGCCCGGAAAGCCATACGTCCCTGTACCTGTCGGTGTTTAATCTGCTACCACCGTCTGTTGTTGCTGCCTCAATGCCGCCACTCAGTTTAGCCTCAAACTTATCCGACAATATCGGCATAATGCTGTCATGACGCCTGAGACGGTCACCACCCTCCCCGGTACAATGCTCCTGCGGTCGTCCAAATAGCACCTCCCGATCTTTCATGTATTGTAAATATTGCGAAGCAGAGCCTTGTGAAGGACTAACAGAGCGGCTATCAAAAGAACCATCTGCACCTCCCTGGGCACCCGAATCAGTTTCGCGATGGTTAACGGTTACATCATGACGAAATGGATGAAAATTATTTCCCGTAAACATAGCAACCTCTTTAATTGGTATTCAGGATGCCCTGCCTTGCAGGAAATTTACTATAGACCAAAAAAAACCGGCAAAATTGCCGGTTTTTAACCTCTTCAACCCGATGCGTTATGGCATCTGCTCAGAGTCTTCATTTTCCTTCACCGGAACAATCAGATCTTCCCTGCTAATCCTCATGTAGATCAGCATATTGGAAGCGATATAGATGGAGGAGTAAGTACCAACACCCACCCCCACAATCAATGCCAGGGCAAAGTTATGAATCATTTCACCACCGAACAGGAACAAGGCCAGCAACACCATCAAGGTGGTACCGGAAGTGGCCAATGTACGACCCAGGGTCTGGGTCAATGACACATTGATCACCTCATCGGCATCCCCTTTTCTCAGCTTGCGGAAATTCTCACGGATTCGATCATAAACAATAATAGTGTCGTTCAGTGAGTAACCAATCACTGCAAGCAGCGCCGCCATCACCGTCAGGTCAAACTGCAGCCCTAACAGGGCAAACAGGCCCAGGGTGAAAATCACATCGTGAGCCAGGGACAGAATCGCACCAACCGAGAACTTGAACTGGAAGCGGAAAGCGATGTAGAGCGTAATCAGCAACATGGCGAACAGCATACCAAGGCCGCCCTGCTCCCTCAGCCTCTCACCCACCTGAGGCCCGACAAACTCAACGCGCACAGCCTCAACATTGCCGTCATAGTTCTGCCCCAGAAGACCGGCAACTGATGCCCCCATTTTCGGATCATCGCCGGGAATACGAACCAGAATATCCTCGGCGGAACCAAACTCCTGAACGACAACGTTGTCATAACCAGCGGTTGCCAACTGATCACGGATATCAGCCGTTTTAACCGGCTGATCATACACCAGCTCAATCAGCGTGCCGCCGGTAAAATCCAGCCCCCAGTTAATCCCCTTAACCGCAAGAGCACCAACAGAGCCCAGCATTAACAACAGCGACAGCACCGAAGCGTAGGAGCGCAGCCGCATGAAATTGATGACTTTCAAATCATTCATCACTGCCACCTCAAATATACAGTTTCTTCAGGTTACGACCGCCATGGGTCAGGTTAACCAGAGCACGTGTCAGAACAATGGCTGTGAACATAGACGTCAGAATACCGATACACAGGGTGACCGCAAAACCTTTGATTGGCCCGGTTCCCACGGCAAACAGGATGATCCCCACCAGCAGCGTGGTGATATTGCCGTCGAAGATTGAGACAAACGCCCGGTCAAAACCGTCATGGATCGCCCGCTGCACCGGCCGACCACCGCGAATCTCTTCCCGAATACGGGAAAAAATCAGCACATTGGCATCCACCGCCATCCCCAGCGTCAACACAATACCGGCGATACCCGGCATCGTCAGTGTGGCACCAAACAGGCTCATCACCGCTATCAGCAGCACCAGATTCATGGCCAGGGCAAGATTCGCCAGCACGCCAAACACCCGGTAAACCACAACCATAAAGATCAGCAACAGAATCAGACCGATAACGGTGGAATGAATACCCATCTGGATATTCTCCGCACCAAGGCTTGGACCCACCGTTCTTTCCTCAGCGAAATACATCGGAGCAGCCAGGGAACCCGCTCTCAACAACAACGCCAGCTCAGAAGCCTCGGCTGTGGAGTTCAGACCGGTAATACGGAACTGGTTACCCAATGCACTCTGAATGGTTGCCAGACTGATAATACTCTCTTCCTGCTGGAAACCTGGGATTGTTTCCTTTACCTGCTTACCGTCGACTGTTTTGGTGACCACTTTGGTCACAGGCTTCTGCTCAATAAAGATAACCGCCATGGCACGCCCCACGTTATTACGGGTAGCACGGTTCATTACAGCACCGCCATGACTGTCCAGATTGATATTAACCTGTGGCTGACCGGTCTGGGCATCAAAGTTGGACTGGGCGCTGGACACCTGGTCACCGGTAATGATGATATCCCGCTCAAGATCCACCGCAGGACGACGGGCATCCCGGAAACTGAACGACTCAGTACTGGCCCTGGAAGCATTGGGCAGCGCTTCAAGGCGGAACTGCAGGTTGGCAGTCTTACCCAGAATACGCTTGGCTTCTGCCGTATCCTGAACACCGGGCAACTCAACAACGATACCGTTACGACCCTGACGCTGAACCAATGGCTCGGACACACCCAGCTCATTGACACGGTTACGGACCGTGGTCAGGTTCTGACGCACCGCATAATCTTCAATCTCTTTAATGGCCGTTTCAGAGTAGCGATAAGAAAGCACAGGGCGACCATTAACGTCAGCGTTCTCAACCGTCAAATCAGGAAAATCTGTACTGATCAGGCGGGCTGCCTGGTCACGGGATGACACGTCATTAAATGCCAGCTGTCGTGCACCATCGGCACGCTCAGGCATGGTGCGATAGCGGAGCTTTTCTTTACGCAGGGAAGTTCGAATTTCTGAGGTGGCAATATCCATTTTCAGCTGCAGGGCTTTCGCCGTGTCCACCTCCAGCAGGAAGTGAACACCACCTGACAGGTCAAGCCCGAGCTTCATGGGGTAGGCCCCGATAGAAGTTAACCATTCCGGCGTCGTCTGGGCCAGATTGATGGCCACAATATAGTCATCCCCAAGCGCTTCTTTGATCAGCGATTTCGACAACTGCTGCTGATCGGCACGGTTCAGACGAATCAGCAATGCCTTGTCGTCAAGTTCAACAGACTTGATATCAACATTGGCCGCTGCCAGAGCCTTTTCAGCACGTTGCTGAACGCGCTCATCCATCACTCTGGACGAACTGGCACCAGTCACCTGCACTGCCGGGTCTGCGGGGTAAAGATTGGGAAGGGCATAAATAAACCCGAGACCTACGATGACCAGAATCAGCAGGTACTTCCACAATGGATAGCGATTGAGCATGGCTCACCGGTTCCTGATTTAATAGTGATGCGCAATAGCGGCATTGTTATACGGCCTATGCCGGGAAAGTCTTTTCCGGCATAGGCCTATGGCACAGTCCATTTGGTAAAAGAAAGCAGCCAAAAAAGGCTGCTTTTCTAAAAGTTACTTGATGGCCTTGATGGTACCTTTGGGCAGGGTAGCGGCCACAGAACCTTTCTGGAAGTTCAGTTCCATATTGTCGGCAACCTGCAGGGTCACAAACTCGTCCGTTACATTGCTGACTTTGCCAAGAATACCGCCAGTGGTGACCACCTCATCACCCTTGGCCAGACCGGCAATCAGGTTTTTGTGCTCTTTGGCACGCTTGCTCTGGGGGCGCCAGATCAGCAGCCAGAAGATCAGCACAAAACCACCCAGCATCACCAGCTGACCGATCATACCCGGTCCAGCTGCCGCAGCAGCCGCACCACCTTCTGCAGCAGCGTGTGCCTGACTGATGAAAGGAATCATTCCAATACTCCTAATCGTATTATTACCGTTGACGCAGCAATTTACCTGAAAAACAACCAGTCCGGAACCCACCCTTGCGCCGAAAGCGGGCAAAAGCGGTGGCAGAGCCCAATTCCAAAAGCATCAATCCCAGGAGCCTGTCCGGATTTACATGAACAGACTGTTAGTTGGGACTATCCAGAAAATATCAACCCCAGTCAGGCACATCCTGCCCTCGCTTGCGATAGAACTCGGCAACAAACGCTTCCAGCTTACCTTCTTCGATAGCGCCTCTCAGACCGGCCATCACTCGCTGGTAATAGCGCAGGTTATGGATGGTGTTCAGCATGGAGCCGAGAATCTCACCACACTTATCCAGATGATGCAGATATGAGCGACTGAAATTCTGGCAAGTATAGCAATCACAATGCGCTTCCAGCGGACGCTCGTCCATCTTGTGAACCGAGTTGCGGATCTTGATCACCCCTTCATCGACAAACAGGTGACCATTGCGGGCGTTACGGGTTGGCATAACACAGTCGAACATATCGACACCACGACGAACCGCCTCGACAATATCCTCCGGCTTGCCAACACCCATCAGGTAACGGGGATGGGTCCCGGGAATTTTATGGGTGATATGGGAGAGAATACGCATCATATCCTCTTTGCTTTCACCCACGGAAAGACCGCCAATGGCATAACCATCAAAGCCAATCTCTGTCAGACCTGCAAGGGACACATCACGCAACTCTTCAAACATGCCCCCCTGGATAATGCCAAACAGGGCAGAAGGACTTTCACCGTGAGCCGCTTTGGAGCGAGCCGCCCAACGCAGAGAAAGCTCCATAGAGGTACGCGCCTGCTCTTCATTAGCATCACCCGGCGTACACTCATCAAAAATCATCACGATGTCCGAACCCAGCTCACGCTGAACCTGCATGGAAATCTCCGGGTTCAGGAACACCCTGGAACCATCCACCGGAGACTGGAAAGAAACGCCCTCTTCGGTAATTTTGCGCAACTTGCCCAGACTGAAAACCTGAAAGCCACCGGAGTCCGTCAGAATCGGACCGTGCCACTGGTTAAAGTCGTGCAGGTCGCCATGCTTCTGAATAATTTCGGTGCCCGGACGCAGCATCAAATGAAAGGTATTACCCAGAATAATTTCTGCACCGATCTCTTTAATATCCCTTGGCAACATGCCTTTTACCGTGCCATAGGTTCCCACCGGCATAAAGCATGGTGTTTCAACCGTGCCACGGGGAAAGGTCAGCCGACCACGACGGGCTTTGCCATCGGTAGCCAGCTGCTCAAACTGCATAAAGCATTCTCTTGTCATGAATGTTGTATAGCTCTTGGTAAAACACAAGCTGTGAACCACAAAGACACCAAGGCACAAAGAAAGCGTTTTCCTGTGTGCTGTGAAAAAACAAAAAAACCTTTGTGTCTTTGTGCCTTTGTGGTTCCCTTCTTTTATATCTCTTGCCGTACCATTCTCAGTCAGCCTTACGGGTCAGCAACATGGCATCGCCATAACTGAAGAAACGGTACTTTTGCTCAACGGCTTCCTTATAGGCAGCCAGCACATTTTCCCGACCGGCAAAAGCACTGACCAGCATTAACAAGGTGGATTGCGGCAGATGAAAATTGGTCACCATCAAATCCACACTGCGAAACTCATAACCCGGATAAATAAAGATGCTGGAATCCCCCTGGAACGGGGCAATCTCACCGGATGCCGAGGCCGACTCAAGGCTGCGCACCGACGTGGTACCAACCGCAACAACACGGTTACCCCTGGCCCGGGTTTCCCGCACCGCCTGACAGACAGCTTCAGAAACTTCGATATACTCCGCGTGCATCACATGATCTTCAATCTTTTCAACCCGAACCGGCTGATACGTTCCTGAGCCCACATGAAGCGTCACAAATACTTTCTGAACGCCTTTGGCCTCAAGACGCGCCAGCAATGCTTCATCAAAATGGAGCCCTGCTGTTGGTGCCGCAACCGCGCCATCCCTTGCCGCAAACACCGTTTGATAGCGCAGACGATCACTATCACCATCTTCACGATCAATATAAGGTGGCAATGGCATATGGCCGTGTTCCAGCAGCAGCGGTAAAACCGATGTTACAAACCGGAGAATAAACAGAAAATCCTGACGCCCTTCCACAACAACACGCACCGCACCATCTGCCAGCAATAACACAGCGCCCGGCTTTGGCGACTTGCTGGCCCTAACCTGGGCCAGCGCCAGGTTATCCTCCACCACTCGCTCAATCAGCACCTCAATTTTGCCACCCGTCTCTTTCTGACCATACAAACGGGCCGGAATCACCCGGGTATTATTCAGCACCAACAGGTCACCGGGCTCAAGCAGACTTTCTATATCAGAAAACTGCTGATGCCGAACCTCACCACTGTTGCCATCAAGGCACAGAAGGCGGCTACCGGTACGATCCTCTGCAGGAAACCGGGCAATCTGCTCATCGGGCAGATCAAAATCAAAATCACTGACTTGCATGGACAATCCGGTGGTTAATGTCTTCATTTCCAAAAGCAGCCCACGCCTCTTATGGGAAAAAAGCACAGAAAAACCAGTCATATTAAAAAAGCACCGAAGGATACTGCAAAACGAAGGAAGTGTCAGGAGGGCTAACCCATGCCACGTTACGGACTTAACTTACTTTTTTGCTCCCACTGTTCAATAACTGCTTGATCTCAATAATCTCTTTGATATACTTCGCCGCACTTGAGCAAGCGCCACTTCGCCAGCCAGACTCAGCTTTTCACTCAATGAGAAAAGTTTTGAAATCAGCGAACAGATGACATAAGCTCAGCCTTATCAAATGCCAGTGTGATGGAATTGGTAGACATGACGGATTCAAAATCCGTTGCCTTTGCGGGCGTGTCGGTTCGAGTCCGACCACTGGTACCAATTAAATTAAGCTCTAGCCTAGTTGTGTGACTTCTAACAAAATTCTCTCTTATTTTGTCTTTGTGGTGGTAATCACCAGATCTCCTTCCTGATTTCTTGAACTTTCGGTAACTATTTGCTGGTTCGCTTGAACTATCATCTTCTCATACCTGCACTTTACCAAACTTTATGCTGGGAACTTTCACGATATTTATGCTGGTTTTTCCGTGATGAATTTTACCCTGAGATACCAATGTAAATTTTAGGTGCACAAAAAAAGCACTCAAATATGAATGCTTGATGAGATTTTTTTAAAAAAATTGAGGTAGGTGAAAAGAAACGCTTAGAGGAGAGATATGAGCTTAGCTGGCTTGCCACTCCTTCATGGCCTGCCCCCATAATCGAGTGAAATCTTTGTATCGAAATCCATGATACTCAACCATACGACACCTGACTTTATTATAACTGGGCACAGCTCCTTCCTTCTCGAGATCTACAATGATCTTCGATATCTCGTCAGTAAATTGATAGTATCGTTTATCACTCTCTACCTTTCGCAAGCCCTGATTCTTTTGCACCACAACACGAGTCAATTCAGGAAAGTGATAAGAAAGAAAGCTAACACCCACCTCCAGCTTGCTGGCAATTTCCGGCAATGGCGTAATTTTTTCTGATAAAGCATAGGTCTGCAGTCGTTTTTCAATCTCCTCCATCTCCAGTGACGAGTTAAACACTTTTCGAACAGTTAATCTGGCCTCAGTCAGCTGCGGTGCAAAACCAAAAATAAAGGACACCCAAAAATTTGACTAATCGACCACACTGTCTATTTTTCTTCTGGTAAAATAAAGGACACCCAAAAATTTGACTAATCGACCACACTGTCTATTTTTCTTCTGGAGCCTCTTAAGGGCATTAAGGAAATCTACCCAGTAACCCAAAAAAATGACATGACGACCGCCCGAAAAAACCT
Source organism: Thalassotalea sp. G20_0 (assembly GCF_017744175.1). Taxonomy (NCBI): domain Bacteria; kingdom Pseudomonadati; phylum Pseudomonadota; class Gammaproteobacteria; order Alteromonadales; family Colwelliaceae; genus Thalassotalea; species Thalassotalea sp. G20_0. The sequence continues at coordinate 288,158 of NZ_JAGHQV010000001.1, forward strand.
CATAGATCCAGCCAGTACGCCCTACTACCACTGCATGGCACGCTGTGTTCGCAGAGCCTTCCTATGCGGCAAAGACAATTTCTCAGGCAAAAACTTTGAGCATCGCAGGCAGTGGGTGGTTGATCGGTTGAAAGCGCTTTCTGGTATTTTTGCTCTGGAAGTCTGTGCTTATGCGGTGATGTCGAATCATTATCATGTGGTGCTCCATATCAATAGTCAGCAAGCCAAAAAATGGGACACCAAAGAAGTCTTACAACGCTGGACGCAGCTGTTTTCTGGCCCGCACCTGGTTCAGCGTTATCTTGCCGGCGACCAGCCAGGCAAAGCAGAGCTGCTGCGCGTCGAAGAATATGCTCAGGAGTACCGAGGTCGTTTAATGGATATCAGCTGGTTCATGCGCTGTCTCAACGAATACTTAGCCCGGCTGGCCAATAAAGAGGATGAGTGCAAAGGACGCTTTTGGGAAGGTCGTTACAAAAGTCAGGCCCTGTTAGATGAGGCAGCATTGCTGACTTGCATGGCCTATGTCGACTTAAACCCCATCCGGGCAAAAATTGCCGCAACGCTGGAAACCTCAGAACATACCTCTATTAAAGAGCGCATTGAGTCATACGACAGCGCAAACGGAAAAAAACAAAAGGCGCACTTGAAACCGTTAAAAGCTCAGGGTCAAAACCCTGAACAGGCGATTCCATACCCACTCAGTAGCTACTTTGAACTGGTTGACTGGTCTGGCCGAATTGTCCGCAAAGGCAAACGTGGTCGTATAACTGACGATGTGCCACCTCTCCTGGAGCGCTTGGGTATTGACCCACATGAATGGCTGGAGACTATGCGCTGGAAGAATCGTTTTCACCGCGCAGTCGGCAAGCTGGCTTCACTGAAGGCTTATGCAGAAAGTGCCGGAAAATGCTGGGTTCATGGTATGTCTGTGAGTGGTGATCTCTATCCTGCCTGATCAACGCATTTTCATTTACTTTAATGAGGCCAGCGTTATCTGAGTGCTCTTTCTTATATTGTCTCGATAGTGACTTCTATCTGGCTGTTGTTGAGTACTTTTTATACTCTTCTTTCTTGGTATTAATGAGAATTTCTTAAAATGATCAATACTATCATTTAAAAAATGAATAAATGACGTACTCTCTTCACTTTTTAAAAAGTGGGTGTCCTTTTTATTTATTTTAAAAAATGGGTGTCTTTTTTATTTTTCCTTTTTATTTTCCTTTTTATTTACTTTTTATTATGCACTTTTTATTACGTTTTTATTACGGCAAAGAGCACGAAGAAGAGCTTTTCTTTTCCTTTGTGCTCTTTGTGACCTTTGTGGTTCCAATTCAAGACCCACAACACGTAACAACAACCCGTCAGCGACAGTCACTACGAGCCAGAGAACGAGGGATACAACTTGCAAGGTGGGTTCCGTACAATCCCTGTACGGAATAACAGCGGAGTAAAGTAACTGGTTTTCTGCCATGAATTCCTTAACTAGATTCGCCAAAAACCAAACTCACCAGTTTTGACATGTCCAGTTTATCCTGAAGTCCGTGTACTGCTGCCAACCCCGCTATTTCATCTAAAGCCCGACGGGGGTAAAATCTGTCTGGATAACCATGTCTTTCCTCACCACCGTGGTCTAACGTTTTCAAATGGACGTTGAATGTGATACCGAACTTGCCAGTAGTATTTGACTTATCAATTTTATAAATCAACTTCTCTTCATGGAGTATCTCAAGCAGCCTGTAAAGCTCATTACCCAATTCATTATCGGGCAGAAAATGAGTTGCATTTTTATGGGTAACTTCCAGCATCCGTCCACTTTTCAATTGAACAGGTGCAGTGGCATCGATACCCACAACAATGCGGCCTGCTCCCTCGTATCCTGGCAAGTCTCTTCTGCTGCGAAAGACTACCAGAGGTAGATAATTGATTGCCGTATACTCTTCTGCAAGCTTTGCGGATAAGTCATGGCCTTGATTCCGGTAGTAAACTGAACATTCCCGGCAAACCTGGACCCCTTGATACGGCAGAGAATCTTTTTTGGGTGTTGATTCACCGCAGACGCCGCAATCAATCACCTTTTTACCACCACTTGGGAATTGTCCCTCAATGACTTCCTCTTTATGCCACGGAGACAGGGCGTCACGGAGAAAAAGATTTGTTCGAGACAGACTCTTTTCCTCTGGCGCTGAAACGTCAGGCATAAATCTGGTTGATTGGCCTGTGCCCGATCCAAAATAAGGGGAGGTTCTTTTTGGGATGGCACCACCCACTCCTACAGTGTCTGAAGTACTGGCAGGGAAGGCACCCAAACGCGTCCTCCCCGAGGGTAGACTTAAGGAATCAGACCTGTTCAGACTCTTGAAAGTCCGAATAAAATTTTCGTATACATCCAGATCAGTCTTACCTTGCCAACCCACAAGGATCAATTCGGGCACTTTGGTTAAACGCTTTATACGGGGATCCTTATAAGCCCCATGGAGAGCAACGGCCATATCAGAACCATTGCCACGAAAAATATTACAGCCTATAAAACAACTGACAATGGTATTGCTACCGTGATTACTGCTTGAAAGGAGTAGAGAAACAAACGCCTTGGTGAAATCCTTCTGATACCTTTGCAGTTCTGAGTGTGTTTTCCTCCCTGCATCAGAACTGTTAACACTCACGTCATATTCACCCTTATTCGGGGCAACCACGTTATGAATATGCTGGCAATGAAGCAAGCCAAACTTGGGGTCAGTGGCATAACTGTGGGGTCCGGTGGTATAACAGATACCAGTTTGAACCGGTGCATTGCCATGAGTAGCCTGGTTAAATGTATCACCAAGCTCATTTGAAAACCGTAGGGCGATACCTCCGCCATGACTCATGTTCCTATTTGCGGCATTAACCAGATCAAAGGGTATGCCCTGTTTCGAGAGTTCCCTGGCATAACCGAACATACCATTATCCGGGTTCATCACTATTGCCAGCTGACCAGGAATCAGCACGCTTGACCTGTTGTCACCACTGCCTGTGCTGGTTGCCGTGTCAATTTCCATGGCCCCGGGGCTGGTGGGCGTTGTCACGTTGTGTACCGGCAGACTTGATGCGGGGGTTGACGCATACCACTGATCGTCAAAGGCTATGCACGCTTTTATATCGGCAGCCTCAGAGGACCTGCCCACCAGAATCAGCTCTGGTGGCTGCCTGCCTGTTAATGCAAAGTCATCCCGGGCTGCCAGAACCGCTTTTGCCAATGCTGTTCCCGAGCCACTGGCACGACCACAACCGAGCAAAGGACAGAAAATCCGGTCCAGGCCTCTGCGATAAGCCTCAATAAAAACCTCGAAAACAGCCTTTTTAAGCATTGCCTCAAACGACCTGTGGCCTGATACAGGAACCAATACATTGTGAACCGTCTGGCAGTTACTTAATTCAGGGGGTTTGAATGCACTGACAAAGTCAAAAGTGAGACATTCCCCAAAATTTATTTGAGGTTGCCGGGACGCCCAATGATGATATTGACCGCCATGACCTCCAAGCCTGTTTGTGATTGCCTCTGCAATACCTCTGTCCAACTTCATGTACTGGTCGACGGAGCTCACAATACCGTAGGCTTTTTCACCATTTTTACGTCCGGCCCATGCCAATAACCCCTCATGGCAAGTAACCAGTGTTACCCTGCCACCAGGTAGTGTTTTTTCAGTAACAGACGCTAAATTATGGTAATTCACTGGCAGTTCATGTTTCGAGACAGTGGTTTTGCCAATGATATGTTCCAGGGTTGGGTACTTTGTCAATTCTACCAGCAGGCGCTTGTTATCAATTGAATCAACCGTCCGACCACAGACAAATTGATTATTTTTATTAATACCACATTTCTGCAATTCGAGAGGGCCATAATTGCAAACCTGATCACAGAAATTTCTAATGGCACCATACATTTCAGCCTCCTTAAAATATTGCTGCGTGGGCCTTTATTTAATTGTACAAGCAAACAAATCAACCACAGACCCATAACTATTTTTTACCTGGGAGGCTGTCCGAGAATAGGCTGCCCTACACGGCAACTGCTCCTGCGTTGCTCTAGCTCCTGCATCCATGCAGTCGTGCGGTTGCGATAAATTGGTCTAAAAATTCCTGCATCTTCGTCAAATAGCCCCGCTATTCTCCTCAGAATCAGAAATTTTTAGCCTCAATTTCTCGCAATCCTCGCTACGGGCGCTATTCTCGAACAGCCTCAAAGATAGTTTTAATAGACTGAAATTTAGGAACATAGCTCCAAAACAGGTGATGGAAAAACAGACTGCTCCACTGGCTAACCGGAAGAAGCGCCTGCCCGGGCAGCACCAAGAATGGCAATAAATAGCTGAATAATACGTTCAATCAGCATCGGCAGGTAAATTTTCCCGACCCTGAGCTGCCTCGACATCCCTTGTACCCATAACCCGTTTACAGGCACCTAGACAACACACTCCTGCTGCGTATACCACTAAACCGGCCAGGCCGCCATAGACGACGTTGGTTTCTGTCTCAAGGTCATCTAGCCCCAGCCCAATGGACCGGGAATAGAGAAGAGCACCGCCCACACCACCGCCAACCAGCAACAGATAGCCACCCACTATCGCGACCGTAGAACTCAGGCGACTATTCACACAACCACTAACACAACAACGCCGCCCAAATGCAGTTGCTCTCGCTGTCAGGTTAGCCGGACGATCAGGTGAGCCTGACACCGTTTCAATGGCACCATAGGCTTGGGTAGCCTGTGGATATACGACACCTCCAGAAGTACCATTCACCGACCAGTCACCTCGTGATTTCACCGCCAAATGCCTGTGGGACGCTGTCAGACATTTCCCACACCCCGGGATTCCACACGGTTAAAGCGAATTTATGCCCCTGGAATTGTCATGGCAAAGGGGGCTATCAGATTTTCTCAATATATTTTAGACAGCCTAAAGATTGGAAAGTTCCGGTGTGGCATTATCTGTCAGCAGACTATTAATAAACTTTTCCCAGTCGAAATCGGGCTTAATTAATAAACTTTTCCCAGTCGAAATCGGGCTTAGGAAATAAAGGAAGGAAATAAAGGACACCCAAAAAGAGAAGAAATGAAATAAAGGACACCCCAAAATTTGACTAATCGGCCACACTGTCTATTTTTCTTCTGGAGCCTCTTAAGGGCATTAAGGAAATCTACCCAGTAACCAAAAAAATGACATGACGACCGCCCGAAAAAACCTCATAGATCCAGCCAGTACGCCCTACTACCACTGCATGGCACGCTGTGTTCGCAGGGCCTTCCTATGCGGCAAAGACAATTTCTCAGGCAAAAACTTTGAGCATCGCAGGCAGTGGGTGGTTGATCGGTTGAAAGCGCTTTCTGGTATTTTTGCCCTGGAAGTCTGTGCTTATGCGGTGATGTCGAATCATTATCATGTGGTGCTCCATATCAATAGTCAGCAAGCCAAAAAATGGGACACCAAAGAAGTCTTACAACGCTGGACGCAGCTTTTTTCAGGCCCGCACCTGGTTCAGCGTTTTCTTGTCGGCGATCAGCTGGGCAAAGCAGAGCTGCTGCGTGTCGAAGAATATGCCCAAGAGTACCGAGGTCGCTTAATGGATATCAGCTGGTTCATGCGCTGTCTCAACGAATATTTAGCCCGGCTGGCCAATAAAGAGGATGAGTGCAAAGGGCGCTTTTGGGAAGGTCGTTACAAAAGTCAGG